>JAHEMV010000140.1:0-1943 GCA_024643455.1 Cytophagales bacterium | reverse complement strand
TTTCTTCTGATTGGCATCAGAAAATCACTGTTCGCAAAAAAGGAGGAGGATTGTTTGATTCGGAATCTTCGACAAAAAAAGGAAAGCTCAATTACGGATTGATGCTTCACGAAATTTTGGCAACTATTCAGAATGAAAAGGATGCAGAGTTATTGATAGAAAAATATTATGTTGATGGTCAATTGTCCTCAACAGATCACACGACAATACGCGATCAACTTCATTGGTTGTTTTCAAATCCACAGGTTCAATCGTGGTTCAATACTGATTGGCATGTGAAAACCGAAACGCCGATTATTTTACCTATAGGTCACCCAAAACGACCGGACAGGGTACTGATTCAAGGAAAAAATGCCATTATTATTGATTTTAAAACAGGACAGGAAAAGCCCTCTGACAAGGAACAAGTGTTGGAATACAAGAAGTTGCTTGTTGAGATGGGATACCAGAAAATCGAAGCTTTTTTACTCTACATCACTTTGAACAAAGTAATTAAGATTGCCTGATATGAAATTTTTAGAAGAGATCGTTGAAATAATTCTGCAAAAGTATGCTGGCACTTCGGATACAGTGACGATTGTTTTTCCTAATCGCCGTGCAGGATTGTTTTTTCAGAAATATCTGGCCGCACGGATTGCCAAACCAATGTGGTCTCCGACCATTGTTAGCATCGAAGATTTTATTAAAAATTTATCCCCACTAAAATCGGCTGATAAGCTGGAGTTAATTTTTGAATTATACCAGGTTTTCAGTAAGCTCAATAAATCGGAAGAAAATTTTGATCGGTTTTTTTATTGGGGAAATATCATGCTTCAGGATTTTGATGAAGTGGATAATTTTTTGGCTGATCCGGAACTGTTATTTAAAAATTTGCTTCATGTGAAACAGATGGAAAACAGCCTTGACTATCTACAGGAAGATCAGAAAGAGCTGATCACCGCCTTTTGGCTTAGCTTTGGAGAAAAACTTTCAGCACATCAAAAGGGATTTTTAGGTATTTGGGACAATTTATATCAAACCTATACCAATTTTAAAATCCAGCTGCTGGAAAAAGGTATGGCCTATAGTGGCATGATCTATAGGGAAGTTGTAGATACCATGGAAAAAGGACAATTAAACCATGGATTTGAAAGGATTATTTTTGCTGGGTTCAATGCCCTTTCCAGGAGTGAGGAAAAAATAATTTCATGGTTTATCAATGAAAATATAGCTGAAATTTATTGGGATGCTGATGACCACTATCTAAAAGATAACAAACAGGAAGCAGGTAAATTTCTAAGGGAAATGAAGTTTGGCAATGCTATACTACGCAAAAGCTTTCGAGAGTCATATGGAAATAACTTCCATCAATCCGACAAGAAAATCGAGGTAATCAGTGTGGCTTCTGATATTGGCCAGGCGCAACAAGCATCTGAATTGCTCAGTACATTGAATATCCCGATGGATGAGCAAACTGCTATTGTGTTACCAAATAATGAGTTACTTTTTCCTTTGTTGCATGCCTTGCCGTCACAGGTAGAAAAGCTCAATATTACCATGGGATACCCGCTTTCCTCTTCGTTGGTTTTTAGTTTTTTAGATGCGTTGATCGATTTGCATTTACGCGGAGAGGGCAAAACTGTATATCATTTTCGTTCTGTTTTGGCGATTCTGAGACACCCTTTACTAAGCAAAGAAAGAGATGAGGTGGTTGAAAAAATAGCCAAAGAGATACTCGATAAAAACACCATTTGGGTGCCCAAGAAAAAAATTCCTGAAGGTCATGATTTTTTAAAGCAAATTTTTAAAGATACTAAAGGAGATCTGTCAGCATATCTATTGGAATTGATAAGATACCTGGCTGAGCAAAATGAAGATGAAGTCGAAAAAGAATTTTACTTTCAATTTTATACACTACTCAATCGGCTCAACGAATTTATTCAACGTCATAATCTTAAAATATC
>JAHEMV010000628.1 GCA_024643455.1 Cytophagales bacterium | reverse complement strand
GGGGATAAGAATTATAGACCAGAAAACGAAAGGATAAAGGTGTGGTAGGACATTGTAATGCGATTACGTATTTTACTAAGACACTTGTGAGCTCAGATCGTCAAATGATATGGAATCATTAGTTTTGTTCTCCTAGGTTCATGGATCAATGGAATCATAAATGAAACGTATTTGCATCTGGAAAATGATCAGTATCTAAACTCAATTTAATGGCACGAATATTCATCACAGGATCTTCGGATGGTCTGGGGCAATTAGCCGCAAAACAATTGGTAAGCGAAGGGCATCAGGTGGTTTTGCATGCCCGAAACAAAACAAGAGGGCTTGAGGCCATGGCAAATGTCCCTGGAGCTGAAACCGTTTTGATGGCTGATCTGTCAAGTATGGCAGCAACGAAACAATTAGCGGACGATGTCAATGCTTTGGGATTGTTTGATGCAGTGATTCATAATGCGGGTGTTTATCGTGCTTCCGGAGAAACGATTGTGGCAGTCAATACCCTGGCTCCATATATCCTGACATGTATGATACTCCCACCACGGCGATTGATCTATTTGAGCTCAGGGATGCACTCGGGAGGTCAGGCGAGGCTGAAGCAATTGAGTTCCGATTTTAGTGGGATTAGCTATTCCGACTCCAAGTTACAAGTGCTTATGCTCTGCATGGCAGTTTCCCGTATTTGGCCAGATGTGTATTCCAATGCAGTTGATCCAGGATGGGTGCCCACTAAAATGGGAGGGGCAGGTGCTCCTGACAACCTGGAGAAAGGTTATCTGACACAGACCTGGCTGGCTACGAGTGAGGAAAGCCAGGCTAAGGTCAGTGGACATTACTTTTATCATCAAAAACAGAGACATTTCGCGCCAACAGCTAGTGATGTTCATTTACAGGAAAAATTTCTTATGATCTGTGAAAAAATTACGAATATTAATTTTCCCATTAATAAATAAACTGTTGTTTCTAAAAAAAATACAGCTTCCTATTCATAATAAAAAAGTTTATAAATAAGTCAGATATTCTTAATCCGTCATCCTTAAATCGGTTTTCATTTTCCTTGTTGCCCTAAAGAATAGTGCTGTGGATATTATACTCATTACTAATATAAAGGACATGGCCCATCTCAAAGATTCAATACCCAATGAAGGAGTCAGCAGGTCACTGATTATACCCACTACCAGCGGACCTAAACCCAAACCAAGAAGATTAATCACCAGGAAGTAAATAGCAGAAGTGAGTGCTCGCATGGATGCCGGCACAAGCATGTGTGCCACCGCAATAGATGGTCCCAGATAGGTACTATACAAAAAAGAACAGATACCGAGGAAAAAGAGTGAATAAAATGTATCCTGACAGAACAATGTCCCGACAACGGTAGGAATTGAAATGAGAATGGCAAAAGCAGGTCCTTTCAAATACCAACGCTTATCTTTTTTCCCAAGATAGTCTGTAACGTAACCTCCTGCAAATGTTCCCAGCGCCCCCGTTATGCCAAAAATCAGGCCCAGTACCACACCAATTTCGGCATTCTGCATGCCATGTAGTCTTGCCAAAAATGATGGCTCCCAATTGATCAGTCCGTAAATACAAAATACATGTAATCCTGAAGCAAGGGCCAGGTAAACAAATGTCTTTTTAGAATACAATATTTTTACTACCTGTATAAATGAGTGTGTTTCGCCTGCTGTAACGGATTTCATGCTGTCAGTAGCGCCTCTCACTGGTTCTTTAACTGTATAAAGGAATATAAGAGAGAAAAGTACGCCTGGAATACCCAAAACAAAAAAGGCTGTTCGCCATCCAAGTTGTTCATTTAAGTATCCCCCCATTAAAAACCCAATTAATATCCCGAAATAAATTCCAGTCGAATAAATGGCAAGTGCAGTGGCTCGTTTTTCAGGAGGGTAATAATCGGATATCATGGCATGAGCTGGAGGACTTCCACCTGCTTCTCCAACCCCTACACCAATGCGGGCAAGAAGCAGCTGTACAAAGTTTTTCGCCAAACCAGAAAATGCTGTCATAAGACTCCATAAAGCCAAAGAAACAGTAATGATATTTCTTCGGTTTGCTTTATCTGCAAAACGCGCGATAGGAATCCCCATAGTCACATAGAATAGTGCAAAAGTAAATCCCGAGAGCAGTCCAAGTTGTGTGTCAGAAAGGAGCAATTCTTTTTTGATGGATTCCTGAAGGATTATCAGTAGCTGACGATCAACAAAATTGAAAACATAGGCCAGGGTTAGCATCGCTAGAACATAATTTCTATACATATTGCTGACTTCTTTCATCCGGCTATTCTATTCGTTCGGTTCACTTTTAACTAAAACTATCAAAAATTTTGTATTTGGCACTATTTCTTATGACAATCGAACCATTATTTTGCTAACTTGATTTCAACTATCTTCCACGCGTAAATTATAAAACAATCGCAAAAATCCCTATGAAAGGATTAATGATGGATTATCAGCTTACACTTCCCACGATTTTACGAAGGGCTGAAACTTTATTTGGAAACAAAGAAATCGTTAGCCGACTTCCGGATAAAAGTATTCGTCGCTATACATACAAGGATTTTGCTATACGTACAAAAAAATTAGCTGTTGCCCTTCAACAACTTGGCGTATGCCCTGGAGATCGGGTTGCCACTCTGAGTTGGAATCATTCCGAACACCTGGAGTGTTACTTTGCCATTCCAAGTTTAGGAGCTGTGGTTCATACACTTAACCTTCGTTTAAGCACTAATGACCTTTCTTTCATTATCAACCATGCTGAAGACAAAATCATCATTGTGGATCAGGTGCTATTGCCATTGTTTGACAAAGTCAAATCCGATATCCATGTTTCAAAGGTCATTGTAATTCCCCAGGAAAAAGA
>JAHEMV010000627.1 GCA_024643455.1 Cytophagales bacterium | reverse complement strand
CGGTCATACCAGCCAGTTTGTGATACATTCTAAAATAGTTTTGTAAGGTAATGGTAGCGTAGGTTTGCGTTGCATCTTCAACTTTCACATTTTCCTTAGCTTCTATCGCCTGGTGCAATCCATCAGAATATCTTCGCCCTTCCATCACCCGGCCGGTCTGTTCGTCAACAATCTTAACTTTACCATCTACAAGAATATACTCAGTGTCTTTTTCGAAAAGAGTATACGCTTTAAGTAATTGATTTACAGTATGGATCCGATCCGATTTTTCAGCATATTCCTGGATGAGTACTTCTTTCTTTTTGAGCATTTCTGTCTCTGAAAGTGATTCATCATTTTCATAATCAGCTATGGCCGATCCAATATCCGGCATGATGAAAAAGTTGCTGTCTTCACCTTGTCCGGTAATGAGATCAATCCCTTTTTCGGTCAGTTCAATGCTATTGTTTTTTTCATCGATAGTAAAAAAGAGTGGTTCGTCTGCCTCAGGCATCATCTTGGCATTATCCTGCAAATAGAAATTTTCTGTCTTTTGCTGGATAATTTTCATTCCTGGCTCACTCAAAAATTTGATTAACGGTTTATATTTTGGCAACCCTCTAAATGCCCTGAATAGTGGTAATCCGGCTTCTTTTTCGTTGCTATCCTTTATGGATTTTTTTGCATCTATAAGAAACTGTGAGACTACCTTTTTTTGTTCATCTACCAGTTTTTGAATTCGCGGTTTTAGTTCATGAAATTGATGCTCATCCCCTTTAGGAACCGGACCTGAAATAATCAGCGGCGTTCTCGCATCATCAACAAGCACCGAGTCCACCTCATCGACCATGGCATAATGATGCTTTTGCTGCACCAAATCTTCCACTTCACGAGACATATTATCTCTCAGGTAGTCGAAACCGAACTCATTATTTGTTCCGTAGATAATATCACAGGCATATGCCTTTCTTCTCTCCTCGGAGTTGGGCTCATACTTATCTATACAATCCACCTTAAGACCATGGAATTCGAATAAAGGTCCCATCCATTCTGAGTCCCTGGTCGCAAGATAATTATTGACTGTTACGATATGCACGCCTCTTTTTGAAAGCGCATTCAAGAAGGCTGGTAAAGTTGCCACCAGGGTTTTTCCTTCACCAGTGGCCATTTCAGCAATTTTCCCCTGATGTAAAACCACACCACCAATGAGCTGTACATCGTAATGTAGCATCTCCCATTTCAACTTATTACCGGCAACAATCCATTCATTTTGCCAGATTGCTTTTTCCCCATCTATGGTTATGTGATCATGTTTTGCAGCTAGTTGTTTGTCTCGCATGTTGGCAGTAACAACCATTTGCCCGACTTCCATAAATCGTCTTGCCGTTTCCTTTACAATGGCAAATGCCTGAGGCAGCACTTCGAGCAATACATCTTCCAATTTCTTATTTCGATCGACTTCGAGCGCATCAATCTCATTAAATATCTCTTCTTTCTCATGAATATCCATTTCTGGATCTTCATCAACTTTTTTATGCAAATCACTGATTTGGCTATCTATATCTTTCAGATAGTTATCTATAATTTCTTTTACCGTGCCTGTCCTTGCTCTTAACTCGTCGTCACTGATTGATTGAAGCTTTGCATATTCTTCATTGGTCTTTTCCACATAGGGCATTATGACTTTAATGTCCCGATTTGATTTGGTGCCAAATAATTTTGTTAACGCTTTCCCTATCATTTTACTTCCACAGTTTTAAAAATGAATGCAAAGTTATTGCTTTCTTTTGTTTTACTAAACTTATAAACCTAAACTATTACAACGATTTATTATCTCAAATGATACAAAAACTTATTGAGGTATTTTTTCGTCTGGATGATCGGCTTTAAAATCAATCCAATAGTCATCTACAGTACTTTTCATCTCCTTTCTCAATAAGAGAATTCCAATCAGGTTAGGTAGTGTCATCAAAGCAATGGCTATTCCAGAAAACGTCCAAATAATCGTCGTATCGACAAATGAGGCAACAAAAAAACCAGCGACATAAACTATTCTATAATAAATCACTGATCGGGGCCCAAGGAGAAATGTCATAGCGCGATCACCATAGTAAGACCAGGAAATGGCAGTCGAGAAAGCAAATAGCAACAATCCTATGGATACAATAAATTTACCATAGTCGCCCACAAAACTTCGTGTAAAGGCTATTGTAGTTAATGTGGCGCTATGTACTAATGATTTGCCTTCTAATTTGAATTCACTATTTGGATCAACAATAGTTCCATTTTGCACCATTACTTTTCCTGAATAACGATTGTTATTTTTGAAGACCACAACTTCCTCAGCGATCGATCGGGCATGCATTATGCTAATCTTATCTGATATTTTCCCATCCTCTACGGTCATTTCCCCGGTAAATAAATCAATAGGCCCATTATGATTTAAAAATTGAAATAATTGACTTTTATCTGCCTCATTTTGTTCATCATAAACGCGTCCAAGGACTTCCATGTCGGCATTTTGAAATTCATTGAAATGTTTTTCATTCCAAACTCCAGAAGAAAGAAGAACAAGACCGGTTAAAGAGCAGATTACTATGGTATCGATAAAAGGTTCTAATATCGCTACCATTCCTTCAGATACTGGTTCATGTGCCTTGGCTGCAGCGTGAGCAATTGGCGCTGATCCCTGTCCTGCCTCATTGCTAAAAAGACCACGACCAACTCCCTTATTAAATGCAAAAATTAGTGCTGAACCAAGAAATCCACCTGTTGCTGCTGTCCCACTGAAAATGTCTGCGAAAATTGAAATTATGGATGGAATGATGTTTTCGTAATTAAATGTAATCACCAACATAGCCCCAACAAAATATATGGCAGCCATTGCAGGAACCAATCT
>JAHEMV010000626.1 GCA_024643455.1 Cytophagales bacterium | reverse complement strand
TTGAAAAATCGTTCAAATGATATGGGTTTTAATAAGTAATCGATAGCATCCAATTCATAAGCATCCAGCGCAAAATCTCTATAGGCCGTCGTAAAAATAACAGCAGGAATTTTCTTCATAGATTTTATGAGATCGATCCCCGTTATTTCCGGCATTTCAATATCCAGAAATACAATATCCACTGCCTTTTTCATGAGCGCATCCAATGCTTCCACAGCGTTGTTGCATGTTCCAACAAGTTCCAGACTTGGAATTTTGCTCACATGTGTGGCAATTACCCTTATAGCCAGTGGTTCATCGTCTACGATCAGGCACTTTGTTTTCATGACTTTACATTTATTTTTATCATTAAATGAACTTCAAATGTTGATTCATTTTCATTGATCAGTAACGAATAGTATTCTTTATAAATCAAATTGAGTCTGCTCCTTAAATTCTCCAATCCAATCCCTCCTGACAGGCCCTGATTTATACTTTTTGCTCTCCTTTTTGGATTCTCTATTTTAAAATTAAAAGCCTCGGTATCAGCTGTCAGGTTGATTTTAATCCATGAATTATCCATGCTTTTTGATATGCCATGTTTAAAACTATTTTCAACAAGTGTCATCAAAGACATTGGAGGGATGGTCAGATTTGATGGAATTTCATCTATTTTATAATCGACATCAAGCCGAGAGCCAAACCGAAGCTTTTCCAATTCCAGATAATTGTCAATTTGCTTGATTTCTTTTTCGAGGGATACCAACTCCGCATCACACTCGTATAGCACATAGTCAAGAAGTTCACTGAGCTTCAAAACCACGTCAGCGGCCTTATCTGACCTTTCGAGGGTAAGAGCATAAAGATTATTTAAAGTGTTGAATAAAAAATGTGGGTGCAATTGCGCCTTTAAAAACTTCAATTCAGCTTCAATTTTTTCGCTCTTAAGCTTTTGGATTTCCAGCTGATTGCTATTGTATAGATTGACCAGCTTGACTGCTACACCCAAAAATACGACCACATACATCCCCGCAATTAAAAAAATAGCATTCGTATTCGATGGATGCAATTCATGCATATTTAATTCGGCAACGGATAAAAATATGATGATCACAGTCACCATCTCAATGTAAAATGAAACGATGAGCGTATAGATGAAATATTGAAAAAATTTTACGTAGCGTTTTTTGAGGAGGTAATTGGGAATCAACTCATAATTCAGAAAATATGTTGTGACAATTGTAACAGGCAGCAATATGACGACGAATGAAAAGGTGATCCGATAATTTACATTTCTTTGACCGAAAAAAAGGGTATAAAATCCAAGAACCGCCAACCAGAAAACTACGTGTAGTAACCAGCGGATTTTTCTACTGCCTATATACCCTATGATATCATGTTTTCTCTCTTTATTCATAGCTGAGAACAAATTACTTCATTATTCAACATTAATTAAGTAATAATCGACGAATTACAGGTTTAGAACCCGATTGGAACATTCAACCTCATCAAATAACAAACTTGTTGTTGGCTGGGCTTTATAAAACCGTATCTAAGCAGTTGATCTACTATTGTAATTTGAAGTAAAAAGTCGAAGTATATTTCTGAAAATTTGTTTAATTTAAATAAAAAAGATTATGAGTTTCACAGAATTTCACTGGATGGGTGGTACCTTATTTATGTCAGTCCTTTCCATTTCCTTCACAACAATACTAGCCCTAACCGTGCTGAACAGTGTTAGACTTGCGCGCGGCAATTACGATGCTGCCAAGCAGATTTTAACAATCAATGATATCAAAGCTATTGGAATTTTTGCCATTATCTGGGGTATTTTTGGGCAGAGTATCGGCTTGTTTTCTGCCTTGCAGGCTATGGAAGCTGCCGGAGACATTGCACCAGCAATGGTATATGGCGGCCTCAAAGTATCCTTTATTACAACACTTTACGGTACTTTCATTTTTCTCCTTGCATGGTTAATTACCATTTTTCTTTCAAACTGGAGCAGGAAATTAACTGATTAAAACAATCGATTTCATTTGATTCAATCCTTCTGATTTTCTTTTAAAAAGTAATTAGATGGATTGAATCTATTACGGATTCAAACAGTCCTCAATTTTCTCCCCCTGTAGTAAAGCCAATAAATTGTCTGCTGCTCGTTTTTGCAATTCACGATGTGATCTTTCAGAATACCAGGCATAATGTCCAGTACATATAATCGAAGGGTGACTCAACAATTCCAATGGTAAATCATTCGCCAGCTCCGTGTTGAACACATCAATTCCTGCTCGAAAGATTTGATGGTTTTTTAATGCTTTCAACAACGATTCCTCATCAACAACCGGCCCTCGCGCAGTATTGATGACGATCGGACATTTTTTTGCTTGTGCAAATTCGCTTTCACCAAGCAACTTTTCTGTTTCTTCAGTCAGATTGCAGTGAATGGAAATAACATCACTTTGAGCCATCAATGTTTCAAGCGATACCTTTTCTGCACCTAGCATTCCGAATCGCTTATCCGATATATACGGATCCGTTGCAATTACCTTTTTGAACAAATGAATTGCTTTTTTGCACAACGTCCCTCCTATCCTTCCAAGCCCGATGATTCCCAAAGTGCATTCATGAAATTCCAGGATTCGCTTGTCCGGAGCAGATCCAAAAGTCTCCCTGATTACTTTTTGACCTTGAGGTAACATCCTATTGCAGGCATACATCAAGGCCAACGCGTGATCAGATACAGCATGATTTCCATAACCCTGGACATTGGCCACTTTTACAGCAGTTTTATTTATATCAACTAGATTTATATTTTCATACCCTACACCATAGCGAACTATGGCTTTTAAGTTAGTCATTGCAGACAAAAATGAACTATCGATCTCCGTCCATCGGATCAGCA
>JAHEMV010000625.1 GCA_024643455.1 Cytophagales bacterium | reverse complement strand
ATGTTATCAACATCAGATCTTGTTAGACTCGATGAATAATATATCGATGCAAGTACCACAAGGATACTTGCGAATATTATTGCGATTTTTTTAGTGATGAATGGTTTCCTTTTGCTAACAAAGGATTTTCTGATCTTTACCTCACCTGGGGTGTAACCAAAATAATCATGAAAACAAGTATTGAAATAAGAAGGACTTCCAAAGCCAACCTGGTAGGCAACTTCAGCTACTGTAGCCTGCTCTTTTTCCAGCAACTCACGGGCTTTCTTTAGGCGATATTCGCGCATCAATTGGCTGGCAGATTGTCCGGTTAGTTCATGTAATTTGCGATGTAATTGTGACCTGCTAACTCCGATTTCACGAGCGAGTTCTTCTACACCAAACTGTTCATTGAGTAGATTGTCTTCAATCGCTTTATTTAAACTTTCTAAAAACGATTGATCGTTTGAAGCAGTCTTGTTCACCTAAGTTGATTGAGCTGATGAAAAAATAATTAATCAGTTTTAAAGAATGCTGATTTTCAACTATTTAAATTAATCAAAAATGGAGATATATACTAAGGGCACGAGAATATAATGATGCTGTGGACTAACCTAGGCATTAACGCCATTAAGACATTTCTGATTCAAGGATTTTTTTTACGCAGAGCTTTTGGCTTATAATAAATATTATCTCAACTATCGGTCATTCTTTGTCGCTAATTTTTATCGACGTATTTTGTTCGGAAAGGCCTTTGCTTTTTGCCTTACTCTCATAATTACTATAATTAGTTTCAAATCTTTTGTTTACGGATTTTAAGAATGCGAAACTGGGATCATTTGGGCTATGACCATGGCTGGGGACATTTTTCACGTTATTATTCCGATATTTCATAAAATAGGTGTATTCTTTAAGATTTGGGACAATGTACAATACATGTGCAAATTCATGAGCTAAGGCTAATTTTTCATCACAGCCAATACCGATTGTTATGGTAATGGTATTTGTTCCATAAAGAGAGGTGCAAACATTTTCATCGTCTAGCGCTTGCCTCACACCTGTATATGCATTGGCAGGGAAATGATTTCTGGTATAATAGGTGAATTCCTCTGATGACCGATTCACATACCTTACGTATACATGTGTTAACGTTCCGTTAGCATTTGTTACCTTAGAGACTTTTGCGAATAATTCAGGATCAATATATTCAAATGTAAAAAGCAAATTAGCTGTTTGGAAGTACTTGGTTGATACGATATCATATTCTTTTCGAAGGCGCTTGAGTTGTTTTTCAATTTGCTTTTCAGCTTTCTCAGAGCATTTAGCATTCAGCAATTCATATGCTTTGTTGATCTTCTTATCCAGTTGTTGTTTTTCCTGTGAAAATCCATTGATTACGGCCGATTGCGCAGTAAAGTATGAGCACAATAGAATCATTACAGCCAGGGCATATTTTTTCATGATATTCAGCTTTAAAGGGTGAAAAAGAATTCGATAAAAATTCAGTGGAATGGGCCCACCCTAGCTGAATTTGACTTATTGTTTATCAAGTCATTACTAAGGTAACTTGAGGGGGTAAAGTTATGATTCAGTCATGTTGCAAATGATTTAGATTATGTTCGAAAGGATTTAAAATTTAATGGAAATCATTGTAATACGACTGATACATTGGATTTTGCAATGCAAATCAAAAATGTTTGATAGATAAGCATAATGCTTGTCCATGCTAATGTGACATAGCATCGTTATTTTATGTAGCAAAAATGGAGAAAGCGTTTTAATGACTATCAGGTTGATCCGAAGATATTTTCTAATGCATATTCCGGATTTAATCTAATATATTCCCTTTTCGCTTTCCCTAATACAGAGATTAGCTTTTCAATTTGAGCTCACAAAAAAAATCATTTCGTATCATCAACGATAAATTCAAGGTAGGTCGCAGTATCTACGCTGTGATGTATGCGATGTTGTTGTTTTTTGTAGGCCTCGGGCGGAGCAGTCATAA
Organism: Cytophagales bacterium; assembly: GCA_024643455.1. GTDB lineage: Bacteria > Bacteroidota > Bacteroidia > Cytophagales > Cyclobacteriaceae > JAAUQL01. The sequence goes on along the minus strand of JAHEMV010000625.1, from coordinate 907 downwards.
TGGATTCGACATACGACTGTGGATTGCGATCATACAAGGGGAACCACGAACTTTGAATCTGTACCATAATCCGATGGCCCGGTTTGAATGTATGGTTGGCAATCGGCAAAGAAATATTGTATTGGAGTGCTTTGTTAGCGGTCAGTGGTCCTGGTTTTTCAAAATTTTCACGATAGCGCCCACGAAAAATATCAGCGCATACCATGAGTTCATAGCCCGACATTTCCTTATCCTGGCTGTCATCGGGAAATACATCAATAAATTTCACCACCCAATCGGCATCTGTACCGGAAGTTTCGGCCATCAGTTTGGCCAGCACATGTCCACGAATGGTTAATGGTTCAGTTAGCGGTTCGCTCACCCAGGTGGCTACATCCGGACGACCGTCTACAAATCGCTGATCTTCCACCAACCACCTACGCCACCTGGCGATGGAAGACGGATCATCGTAATCAATCGCCCAGTTTGGCCGCGGCGCATAAGGGATAGGTTTGGCAGGATCCGAGACAAATTCTGTAAATTTCTCACCAGTAGAAGGTGCCGTAAATGATAGTTTACCCCCGGGTTGGAGATATAAACGCGATGTCTTTCCATTCGGAGGCCATTGATCAAAAGTATCCCACTTGTTCGTTCCCGTTTCAAATATCGTGACCGGCGCGGGCAATTTATCCTCAGTTTCGTTCAGGAAGTGATTCAGGAACGGCTTTAAAATGTCCTCGCGGAAATGCTTGGATGTGTTTTGATCGAAATCGATGTAGCCGAGTTTGCTGCCGTCAGCAAAGTGCTGTCCATGGTACCATGGGCCTGCAACAAAAAAATTGAGTTCGTTTGAAGAATCATGCTTTTCGATGGCTTCATACACAGCCGGAGAACCATAAATATCTTCCTGGTCCCACAAACCATGAAC
>JAHEMV010000139.1 GCA_024643455.1 Cytophagales bacterium | reverse complement strand
CGCATGAGTTCATAGATGTAACATAATCGAACATTTTACAACCTTTGAAATATCAGGAGTTATAGGCATCTTTTTGATTTTGAGCAGATTATCTTTCTTGGCACAACCTTAGTGTGAAATCGATTGTGGCATTTCGCGTTTCAAACTAATTTAGTCTTCATGAAATTTCAAAAACTTAAATACACACTTGCAACTGCAATAGCAATTGCCGTTTTGAGTAGTTCTGTTTCGCTTGCCAGTACTGATGATCGTATGATCGAAAAAACCAGGGAAACGGTAGAAAATGCCGGCCAGTATGATTGGTATACCCTGGCTATCTGTGCTAAAAAATGTTTTGAGAAAAACGTGAATTTGAAGGAAGCAGCCAATTGGCTCAATCAATCGCTTGAAATTGCCGAAACACCTTTCAATCTGGAATTAAAGGGGGATTACTATTATCAAAATCAACTTCCGGACAAGGCGCTGGATTATTATGTACGCGCGATGAATATGTTGAAAATAAGGGATGGTGAGGCGGACATAGCTGGTATTCAAAAAAAAGTATCAAAAATAATTCATATCGGCGGATAGGATTATTGTGCTTAAATCAAAAAAAGAGAATCTCTTCAGAGATTTTTTTTTGAGTATCATTTTTTAAGGTTTCCACTATTTGTTTTAATTTGTCATACTTTTAAAGAAATCATTTTCTTATTCAATTTTTTTATGCAAACTACCTGATAATTTCTCAAATCAACATTTTAGGAAAATTGATATCAGCTAACAAAAAACAGTAAACATAAAGCCTATAAAAACCCATTACATGAAAAAGTACCTATTTACCTTATTAATGCTGGCTAGTTCCCTCATGGGATTTGCTCAAAAATATGAAGCCAATTGGGAGTCAATCGATAGTCGCCCGGTTCCAGAATGGTTTACCGATGCTAAATTTGGAATTTTTATCCATTGGGGAGTGTTTTCAGTACCAGCCTGGGGCCCTACTGATGCCAATGTATATGATAAATATGCAGAATGGTATTGGAATAAACTGATGAATAAGGAATCTTCTGTAAATAAAAATTTCGTTGAGTTCCATAATAAAACATACGGTGCAGATTTGAAATACCAGGATTTCGCCAATGACTTCAATTGCGAAATGTTTGCTCCTACTGACTGGGCTAAAGTTTTTAAAGAAGCTGGAGCAAAATATGTGGTGTTAACTTCTAAACACCACGAAGGATTTACACTTTGGCCAAGCGAACAGTCATGGAATTGGAACGCTGTGGATATTGGTCCTCATCGCGATTTGGCTGGAGATCTCATAACTGCTGTTCGTGCAGAAGGATTGCGCATGGGATATTACTATTCACTTTACGAATGGTATAACCCACTTTATAAATCGGATGTCAATAAATACGTTGATGAACACATGATCCCTCAGTTGAAGGACCTTGTGAACAGCTACAAACCGGATATCGTCTGGACTGATGGCGAATGGGATCACCCAAGTGAGGTATGGAAAAGCACAGAATTTTTGGCCTGGCTTTATAATGATTCTCCTGTAAAAAATGAAGTGGTGGTCAACGACCGTTGGGGCAAAGAAACAAGAAGTGTGCACGGAGGTATATATACCACGGAATATGATCTGGTCCATACAGGTGTAATGAAAGAAACCCTCACACATCCTTGGGAAGAGTGCAGAGGAATTGGTGGATCGTTTGGGTATAACAGAAATGAAAATCTGGAAAGTTATTCCACTTCAGAAGAGTTGGTTCACATTCTTATTGATAAAGTGGCAAGAGGAGGAAATCTCTTATTAAATATCGGACCTACTGCTGATGGTCGAATCCCTGTAATCCAACAACAAAGATTAAAAGACATGGGTGATTGGCTAAGCGTTAATGGAGAATCGATCTACGGAACTACCATTTGGGAGAAGGCAGATGCTGCCAAACAGTCCAATGTGTTTTACACCAAAAAAGGGAATGATCTTTTCGTGATTTGTACGAAATTTCCAGAAAAACCATTGACCATCAAAGGTGTAAAATCTGCTAAAGTAAGTATGCTGGGATTTGATGGAAAAGTAAGTGCCAAACCCTCCGGAAACGGATTGACCTTTACCGCACCTTCAGTTACACCGGCTACCAATCCATGCGATTATGCCTGGGTATTTAAACTGGAAGGTGTGAAGTAGAATTAGAGGAATGGTGGGTTGAGAAATCCCTGAATTTATTTAACCATCTGGGCGTAGAAATCGGCTATGCCCAGATGATTATAGATTAATATAAATAAAATTTTTGGGGTTAGAAATTGTACTAACCAGGCCCTAATAGTGACTTTGTTTAACTATAGAATCAGCTAGCCTTTAGTTATTCATTATGCTCAATTGAATTAAGTTCCTGAGGAAATATAGATTTTGCCTCACTTTTCTTACCGCCAAATCGAAACAATACGCTAACATTTACCAGGTAATCAGCGAAAGCAGCATCTCCTTGCTGATGCATTCCGGTTTCAATACTTCGTTGCTTATCTTCATAACTTTGAGTTCTGTTTCTAAAGACCGCGAGTGGCACATTGAGGTTGAATGAAAAGTTATTTTTTGTATAAGTGACACCAGGTTCGATCGAAACAACATAACCTGGTCTTCTATATCCGGCACTGCTTCCTATAAGATCATAAGCAGGCACACCTTCCATTCTTCCACCTAAATAGGTACTAAATCCATGCATTCCAATTCCATAAAATGAACCTATCCGTACTCCAAACTGATCCGGACAAGAAAACTCACTTCGGCCATTTCTTGTTAAAACGCCATTAGTTTCCATATAATTTATGAGGTAGTAAAAATTGGTAATAAGACTAAAAGAATGAGACAGCGTGTGAAATCCCTGAGTTTCAATCGTAAATCCTACACCTCCGTCTCCTGGTTGAATGGACTGATCAACTACACCTTCACTTGTTTCATTACGGTTGATTCCCTGGTTGTAAAAAGTATCCGTGTAATCATACTTTCCTGTTGGCAATTTCAAACCGATTCCAATGGCATAATTATATGGTCGATTTTTTTCAGGATTGAAGAGCCAGTAGCCTAACCCGAAACGGATATCTCCTAAACCATGGGATGAAGTTTCATGCCGGTCACCCAGGCCATTGGGTGGATTTCCTCCATGCTCATACATCGATGAACGGGTATGATATACAAAAGGGAGGATCACGTTTCCATACAGTCTGTCAGTGATACCATAATTCAATGATAAATCCAGAAAATAAGAATGATTAATTACCTGGGTTCCATCTTCGACTCGATTTTTTTCTTCCTCTGTTCCACGAAAATGACGGAACGATTTAAAATATCTGAATCCGGCTTGCGAAAGAAATTCACCTTTATTAAGATTTACATTTCCATCCAGCATGGATCCACATGTAGATAAACCCCGAATGGCGATACAACCTTGGGCATTGGTTTCATGATTTAGGAATGTAAAAAAACAAAGCAATAAAACTAGTAAAGTAGATTTACACATAATGAGTGGGTATTAATGGTTAATAAATTGGTTAAGGCATAAATTAGCGATACAATGAGGAGGACTAATGTATACTTTCAATTGCTTATACACAGAAATATTAAAATACCCCTATTCCCCCCAAAAAAAATCTATTTATGTAATCTGAAAACATGGAGGGTTGCAACTAGAAATGAAATTCAACTGAATTTCATTGATCATAATTATTGGAAAGTCGGCTTTCGTCCAAAAATTAGGACTGAAGATGATTTAACGCTGATTATTATTTGCAAAAGTTAAGTCACTAATGATTTTATGATGCTGAGGAAATTCCTTTACGAGTTTTGTTCTTTCCGCCAATTCAAAATCATCAAAGTGAAATCCTGGAGCAACCGTACAGCCCAGAAGTGCATAGCTATTTTTATCGATTAATCTTGCACCAAACCAATGATTTCGAGGAATAGTAAGTTGTAGATTTGCTCCACATTCCAAATCCTGACCCAATAAAAAATGGTCTAATTTTTCATCGTTTTCCAAAATAAAAAGTTCAAGGGTAGTTCCTGCATAGAAATGCCACGTTTCATCCGATTGGATGCGATGAAAACTGGAGAATTGATTTCCATCCAATAAAAAATAAATGGAAGTTGCCATATTTCGATCACCAGAATATCGCTGAGGGAGAGCATTCTGCAGTAAACGTTCATTTGACCGATATATCTCCCGATAATACCCACCTTCGGGATGTTTTATGAGTTCTAATTTTTCGATCCAATAATTCGCTCTTTTCATCTTATTGTAAATATTACACTTTTATTTGCGAAACGAATAAATTTATTGCTAATCATCAAATAAAATTATTTACTTTTATCACAAATAATCATAACCTGTCAATCTGTTATTGAATGGACCCTTACTATCAGGAAAAACTAAGTCATATTAATGACCTTATCAAACTTTCGCAAGTCGATGGTGATGAGTCCCACATGGAAGCCAATTTTATCAACTCGGTAGCTGCGCGTTTGGGCATTGAAAAATCGGATGTACAGCGAATAAAAAAAGGCGAAATTGAAATCACATTTTCTACTCCCAAAACTGAATCAAAAGTAATTGAGCAATTTCATCGGCTAATAATTCTCATTGGCATTGATAAATTAATCTATAAAGAAGAGGTCTCTTTTTGTGTTGAGTTAGGAGTGAGGATGGGTCTGAACTATAATGCCATTACGGAAGTTCTTAGAAAGACCCTAAGAAATCCAGCATACATTATACATTTGGATGAAATGGAAAAAATTTTTAAAAAATATTCCAACTAATCCTATTGTGATCCTCCTGATCGACGATGTTTCTAGAAAATAAAAAGGAGCATTAAAAATATCAATGTCCAGGATAGCAAATTGAAATACCAAAATGTAGTATAAATTTCCAGTTTGACTTTTTCTGAAGGATTTGTGACCACAATTAACGTTTTCACAGGATCGTTTTCTATGATCATATATTTGTAAAAAAGCATCGCAGTCATGATCATTCCAGCAAAAACAAAAGCCAGGTGCGTACCCGTAAATATTACCAGATAAGAAGTGATTTTTGAATTTTCCAATGCAGGGTCATTTTTCAATAATTCTATCCAAGCCACCGATTGAGAGATAAAAAAAAGTAAACCAGAAAGAAGTAAAAAACTCAGTTGCTTTCTAAGGATGGTTATCTCATCATTTTTATAGGCTTTCACCAATCGGGAAGTGAAAAGGCCGGAAATAGTCAGTATGATTGTACTTACAGTGAAAAATTTGGGTAAAGCAAATGTTACATCTCCCTTTAATTCAAAGGCCAGATATTTTATGAACAAAAAAGAAATGAAAGCATATAAAAGACAGGAAACAGAGATGGTTAGGTAAGTAATCATCTTATGTGGATGAATTCCTTCTATTCGATCCAATACTGGTCTTCTTACAATTACTCCTGTCTTTGGTTTTTGTGGTTTCATGTTTCAAGAATGATAATCAAACTAAATTGCGCCCAATCAGTTTTAAATTTACTACTATTTTTTGTTTAAATAATAGCTTGACCATTATTTGAGTTGTATTTTTGAAACGAAAAAAAAGCCTATTTATTGAAAGTAAAAGAGCTAATAAGCCAATATCAGGAAGATATCATCACCCGATCATTGGCTGAAATTTTAAAGCCAAACTCCGCTGTAAAAATACATCTAAAAGGTTTATCCGGTAGTCTTGATGCACTGGTTGGTGCGGGTATTACAACTTCAAATCCCAACCAAAGTCAATTGTTTATAATGCATGATAGAGAAGAAGCGGCTTATTTTCAGAATGACCTGCAAAATCTCATTGGGAATAAGGATGTTTCTTTCTTTCCGACTTCCTATAAAAGACCTTACGAGTTTGAAGAAATTGAAAACGCTAACGTGTTACTCCGCACAGAACTTATAAGTAAACTAAACACCAAAGGAACTGATGGAGAATTAATTATTAGTTATCCGGAAGCTTTATGTGAAAAGGTCGTCAACAAAAGTTCCTTAAAAAGTCATACTATAAAATTGGAGGTTGGAAAAGAGGTTGATATTGATGGGTTGTTCAAAACTCTCATTGATTTCGATTTTGAAAAGGAAGATTTTATCTATGAAGCAGGGCAATTTGCTATGCGTGGAGGAATTATTGATGTTTTCTCTTTTGCTAATGAACTACCTTATCGCATTGAGTTATTTGGAAATGAAATAGAAAGCATCCGTACGTTTGATCCCGACACACAATTATCAATGGATGCCAAAAAGTCTATTGGGATTATACCCAATTTACAAACCAAATTTGTAAATGAAGCCAAACAGTCTTTTCTTAGTTTTTTACCAAAAAACACAAAGATCTGGTTCAAGGATGTACAGCTTACTTTAGATACCATTGATAAATATCACGAAAAGGCACAAAAAAGCTTCGAAGAAATTCTGAGTAAAAGCAACCAAACTCAGGTAATTCAAAACCCAAAATTATTATTTGAAACCCATGAATCCTTACTGGAAGATCTGCAAAAACATGATATCATAGAATTTGGCAATCGGTACTATTTCGATCCTATTTCTGCCTTTACATTCGATTCCGAACCACAACCTTCTTTTAATAAAAACTTTGAACTGATCGCTGAAAACTTAGTAGATCATCAGGAAAAAAATTATAAAATAATTATAGCTGCTGACTCTTTTGCACAGATTAACCGACTTACTTCCATTTTTGAGGAGATCAATCATAAGCTGGCATTTAGTTCGCTAAATATTAGTCTGAGGAATGGATTTATTGATCATGAAAATAAAATTATTTGTTACACGGACCATCAACTTTTTGAGCGATACCACAAGTTTAAATCGGGTCAAAAGTACTCTAAATCCAAGGCACTTACACTTAATGAACTAAAATCACTTCAAACTGGAGATTATGTGACCCATATTGATTATGGCGTTGGAAGATTTGTTGGCCTGGATAAAATCGAAGTCAATGGAAATCAGCAGGAAGCCATGCGGTTGATTTACAAAGACGATGACATACTGTACGTGAGTATTTATTCACTACATAAAATTTCAAAATATTCAGGTAAGGAAGGTATTCCACCAACCATGAGCAAACTTGGCTCTCCGGACTGGGAAAATAAGAAAAACCGCGTTCGCAAAAAGGTAAAAGATATAGCTAAGGACCTGATCGCTCTTTATGCAAAAAGAAAAGCTGCTCCTGGGTTCGCTTTTTCAAAGGACAACTTCATGCAGGCTGAACTTGAAAGTTCATTCATTTACGAAGACACTCCAGATCAGGCAACATCAACCAACGATGTAAAAAATGATATGGAAATAGCACATCCTATGGATCGACTGGTGTGTGGAGATGTAGGTTTTGGGAAAACAGAAATTGCAATTCGTGCAGCATTTAAAGCTGTATTGGATGGAAAACAGGTAGCTATTCTTGTACCTACCACCATTCTAGCAATGCAACATTATCGGACATTTAAAGAGCGACTACAAGATTTTCCGGTAAATATGGCCTATATCAATCGTTTTAAATCTTCAAAGGAGATTAAAGATATTTTAAAAAATGCTGCTGAAGGTAAAGTTGATATTCTTATTGGTACACACAGGATTGTAAATAAAGATGTAGTCTTTAAAGATTTAGGATTGTTGGTGATCGATGAAGAACAAAAATTCGGAGTCAGTGTAAAAGAAAAGCTGAAAACATTTCGCATAAATGTTGATGTACTCACGCTTACTGCTACTCCAATTCCAAGGACATTGCATTTTTCACTAATGGGTGCGCGCGACTTGAGTGTCATCGCTACACCGCCACCAAACCGCCAGCCGGTGACAACAGAGATTCACAACTTTAGTGAAACCATCGTGCGCGATGCCATAAGTTTTGAGTTGCGAAGAGGTGGGCAGGTATTCTTTGTTCACAATCGGGTAAAGGACATTGAACAAGTGGCAAATATTATTTTAAAACTCGTACCTGATGCAAAAATCGTTGTTGCTCATGGCCAGATGGAAGGCAAAAAGCTTGAAAATGCAATGATGAAATTTATAGAAGGATTTGCTGACATTCTTATATCAACCAATATTATTGAATCTGGTCTTGATATCCCAAATGCTAATACTATCATCATCAATCATGCACATATGTTTGGGCTATCTGATTTACATCAGATGCGTGGAAGAGTTGGCAGATCAAATAAAAAAGCATTTTGCTACTTACTTTCTCCCCCCACTATCGGATTAACAACAGAAGCCAGAAAAAGACTAAAAACTCTGGAGGAATTTTCACATTTGGGTGATGGATTTAAAGTAGCCATGCGAGATCTTGATATACGTGGAGCAGGAAACCTACTCGGTGCAGAACAAAGTGGTTTTATTAATGATCTGGGCTTCGATACGTATCATAAAATTTTAGACGAAGCTGTACAAGAATTGAAGGAAACGGAATTCAAAGATTTATTTCAAAAAGATCTTTTAAATGTTGAAGAATTATTTTCAACAGATTGTCTGATCGATACTGATTTTGAATTACTAATTCCGGATGAATATATTACTAATATTTCGGAACGATTACGTGTTTATAATGAACTCGATAGTCTTCAAAAGGAAGAAGATTTAGTTGATTTTGTACAATCCGTTCAGGACAGGTTTGGCCCTTTGCCGGTAGAAGTTGAAGACCTAATAAAAATAGTTCGAATTAGGTGGGATGCTGAAAAGTTGGGTTTTGAAAAATTAACCATTAAAAATGAAACCTTTAAGGCTTTTTTAATTTCATCAGATAATGAAAAATACTACAATTCTCCTGTTTTTGGAAGCATTTTAAAGTATGTACAACAAAATCCAAGGCAGTGTAAAATAAAAGACGGCCAAAACCGTGTTATATTTATTGTAAGCAATATTGGCACCGTAGAAATGGTTACTGGGCTTTTGAAAGAGATACTGAAATTAAAATCATTACAGATGCAATAAATTCAGTGTTTTTTAATTTATTTTAAAAATTGAAGGCATTAACATTATATGATGAGAAATAGAGTGCTCTGATGTTTATTAAATATGAATAAAACCACAAACATCAGGATAAAACAATGAATGTGTTTTTCTATTTCGTTTTAATTAGCATAAATTTGTGTTTTTACTGCTAATATTGAGTGTACGTTATCGCAGGATAAGAAGTTAATTAAACAGGTTATGAAAAATTTTGTGAAGATTCTTTACACAAGTCCGTTGCTTTTGGCAACAATTTTCTTTCTCAACTCATGCAAGTCGGGAAGTAATCCTACCGCAACGAATCCAGGAAACATCAGTACTGCTACTGGACTAGAGTACAATGCTGATGAAGGATTTCAGGTTTTGGATTTCAGGGGTCAACCTGAAGGACCAAATCTAGTATTTGTTGAGGGAGGAAGAACTGTTCTCGGATCGTATGAAGAGGATATTTTTAATACCCATGACAATTTGGAAAGAGCTGTAACTGTTGCATCTTTTTATATGGATGAAACTGAAGTTGCCAATATCCACTGGTTGGAATATCTTTATTATGTGAAACTTGACTCATCTAGAGAGTTTCATGAATCAGCCTTACCTGATACTGTAGTGTGGGCAAGAGATTTAGCATATAATGATCCTTATGTTGATCATTATCTTCGATATCCTGGTTTCAGATATTTTCCAGTAGTTGGAGTGACCTGGAAACAAGCGGTTGATTACTGTATTTGGAGAACCGCTGTAGTAAACCTTAAACTGGCTGAGGAAGCTGGCTTAGAGGAAATCCCTGCTGAAAGTACCGGAAATAGAATTCCTTTAGAATCAGGTGTTGTATTACCAAACTATAGACTTCCTTCTGAAGCAGAATGGGAATACGCAGCACAAGCTCTTATAGGTACCCAATGGCTAGATGAAAATCAAACTCATAAAAGACTTTATCCTTGGGATGGTCATGCTTTAAGAAATCCTTATGGAAAGAAGATGGGTTATTTCCTTGCAAACTTTAAAAGGGGTCGTGGTGACTATGCTGGTATTGCTGGTAAACTTAATGATGGTGCCATGATTACGCAATACATTTATGAATATCCACCTAATGATTTTGGCCTTTACAATATGGCTGGAAACGTTAACGAATGGGTTTTTGACGTTTATCGTCCGCTTTCGTTCCAGGATATGGAAGACCTGAATCCTGTGAGAAGAAGTGCAGATGACCTCATTGGAAGATCAATCGTTGATCCAAATCTTGATGACCCAGCTTCGGGATATGATTACCAATTTTTCAATTCATTGATTTCTGACAAAACACGAGTTTATAAAGGTGGATCATGGAAAGATGTTGCATATTGGTTGTCTCCAGGAACCAGAAGATTTATGGATCAGGATTCGGCAACTGCTACTATTGGTTTCCGTTGTGCAATGATACGAGCAGGTTCTAATTACTAGAAATATATATCTTTTAATACTAAAAAGGCCATGATCAATCATGGCCTTTTTATTTTGCTATTGCTAAGGTTGCAATACTAATTCCAGCAGCTCCATTGTTTAAAAGCTGCCGACCACATGCTTCCAATGTGGCCCCTGTTGTAATAACGTCATCGACCAGTAAAACATGTTTTCCAACAACTTTGCTTCTATCAACCAAATTAAATGCCTCTGACACACTTTTCCATCGTTGTTCTTTGGTCTGCTGAGTTTGGCTTGATAAATAATGTATTCTTACAAGTAGTTCATTATTAATCGGTATTTTCGTGACCTCAGAAATACCTTTAGCAATAAAAT
>JAHEMV010000138.1 GCA_024643455.1 Cytophagales bacterium | reverse complement strand
AATCAACTGCACCTTTACCTAATGGTACATTTTCTATCGTCCATGCCCTATCTTTTTTTACCCATTCAAAGTCTTTAATATCCAGTGTATGAATATGTTGCTTAAGTAATCTTAAGCCAAGGGGCCAGGAATTCATGCCTTCCACCATTGCATGACGAATGTCATACTGAACACCCAGCCATTCTGAATTCGATTCGCTTAGCATGCTATAAATATCCCAAACGGGAGATCCGCAAGAAGTACCGGCATGATTTTGATAATCCCCAATGATCTTGTATTTATAATTTAGCTCACCAACCTTTTCCAAGGTTTTAGCGAATGATTTTATATTATCGGGAATCGATAAAGTTGGATCATAATTAAACCACCCTAAACGATAGTATTTAATTCCCAACTCAGAAGCTGTTTTTAATATCTTTTCTGTATTTGCATCATCTGCGTTAGTAATTGCCGTGGTCATCATTTTTATTTCAAGACCTTTTTTATTTGCTTCTTCTACTGCTTTTGGTAAATCGCGCTCAACAAATTCTGGCTCTACGTGCCCTTTAGGTCTTACTGTAAGATCCAAACCATCATAACCAATTTCTGAAGTGATCTTTGCCATTTCTTCATACTCTGCCCAGTGAAGATGTTTTGAAAACAAATAAATCTTTCGTGGTTTCTTCTGCTCAATTGGCGGCTTCGAAAAAGCAGGAATTGATATCTGGTTCAAAGAGGTTATAGTAGCTATACTTATACCAGTCTTGATCAGTGCTTCTCGTCTTTTCATTTCTAAAGAATTATATCAAGTACAATTTAATATTAAAAAACAAAAGTTAAGTCAATTAGTCCTTTATACATGAAATGGAGCTTTAATTTTTAGTATATGAAAAATGGGCTTGTATTCGATAGAATTAAATCTAAGGTATTTAGTTAATTTTTAGCTTTTAAAATTATTCTCATTTCAATTTAATATCAGGAAAATCGAATTTAAAGTTGTTCAAATAAAACTTCAAATATTTGTTTAAGTGTACATCCTTTGTAATTTTGCATCCCAATAAAAATTGGTCTCGTGGCCGAGTGGCTAGGCAGAGGTCTGCAAAACCTTTTACGACGGTTCGAATCCGCCCGAGACCTCAAATAAAAAAACCAGAATGATAATCAATAGATTGCATTTTGGTTTTTTTTATGATCTAGATGTCTTTTTTATCAATACGCTCTCTCCAATAAATCACCATTCTTTTTAACAAAAAGGCATTTAATTATAGCACTTAAATTTGTGCTTTTTATTATGACTAACCAATGGAATTAATTCGTGAATATTTTGGTTAAAGAGGTGTAAGCCCTTTCTCATGTGGGTTTGCAAAACATGTGAAAAGGACGACAATAGCTAAAGTTTTAAGATGAAATGAAATAAAGAGGAACTATACCTACCGTAAGTGCTTATTAGGTATCGATGCGGTTGGGAATGTAATTATTAGTTTCTGTTTATCTGCATAATGTAAACTTAAAAAAATCAAAAATCATGGGAGCTCAATCACTCAGTTTTATTGGAGGAGGAAGGATTACAAGGATTTTTCTTCAGGCCTTCAAAAACAAATCTGTAAAATTCGATTCATTAAATGTCTATGATTCGAATCAGGAAGTGCTGGAAAATCTCAAAAAGCAATTCCCGGAGATTATCACATCTAAATCGGCAAATGCATGTGCCAAACAGGATTTAGTGGTTTTAGCCGTACATCCACCAGTGATGGTGGAAACTTTGAAGAACATCAAAGATGTCATCAATCCGAACAGTTCGGTATTATCACTTGCGCCAAAAATCAGCATTGACAAGATCAGTGAAATTTTGCCAACCAGAAAAATTATCAGGATGATCCCCAATGCAACCTCCATTATCAATAAAGGGTACAATCCCATTCATTTCCATGATTCATTCACCCCAGAAGAAAAAAGTGAATTCATAAAATCATTCAGTGTTTTGGGACAAACATTTGAAGTGGAAGAACATAAACTGGAAGGTTACGCCATTGTCTCTGCTATGCTCCCGACCTACTTCTGGTTTCAATGGATTAAAATGGAAGAGATTGCAGAAAAAACCGGATTGACACCGACAGAAGCTAAAGAAGCGGTAAACAGTACAATACGATATGCAAATGATCTTTTTTATCACTCATCGTTGACTCATGATGAAATAATGGATTTGATCCCTATTAAACCAATTGGTGAACATGAAGCAGAAATAAACACTATTTATGAGGCTAAACTGCTTGGACTTTTCGAAAAGATCAGATCGACACCAGCTGCTGAAGTAGTATAAACTTTGTGTTTTAACTTTTTTTAAAACTATACAGAATAATTATATGGCAAATATTTGTTGGTTTAAAACATGACGTATATTTACGTCAAAAAATCATGGTTTATTCAAAAACAAAACTATTTGATACGGATTTACAAGAATGTGCGGAATATTTTAAAGCGCTTGCTCATCCGGCAAGGTTGGCAATTTTAAGATTTCTCTCAGAAACTCAAACATGTATTACGGGCGATATTACTGAGGCATTACCGCTCAGCAGGACCACTGTAAATCAGCATTTGCAAGAATTGAAAAAGGTGGGATTGATCAAAGGACATGTAAAAGGGATAAACACAAAGTATTGTCTTAACAATGAGAAAGTTGAAGAATTGAAAAGGCAGTCCATTGATTTTTTAAATGAAATAAAAGTAGGGCTTAATAATAATTGTTAGTTCAATGAAAGTACTTATTTTATGTACCGGCAATAGTTGCCGGAGCCAGATGGCGCATGGTTTTTTACAGTCTTTTAATCCTTCCATTAAAGTTAGCTCGGCAGGAACAGAAGCCTCCGGAAAACTAAATTCTAAGGCTGTCGAGGCAATGGCTGAAATTGGAATCGATATCAGTCATCACAAATCTGATCAGGTGGATATTTACCTGGACGACGAATGGGATTATGTAATTACTGTTTGTGGAGGAGCAAATGAAACTTGTCCGGCCTTCTTGGGTAATGTTAAACACCGTTTACATATTGGTTTTGATGATCCATCTCATGCAATCGGAACAGATGAATTTATCCGGAGTGAATTTGTAAGGGTAAGAAATGAAATCAAAGCAGCATTTTATAAACTATATACTGAAGAAATAAAACCTCAACTTTCATAGTATGACAACACATAAAAAGAAGCTCAGTTTTTTAGATCGGTTTCTTACGCTCTGGATTTTTCTGGCTATGGCAATTGGTGTTGGGGTAGGCTATTTTTCCCCAAAAGTAGCCTCCGGAATTGATTCCATGAGTAGTGGAACAACAAATATTCCTATTGCCTTTGGGTTGATACTCATGATGTACCCTCCATTGGCCAAGGTCGATTATAAATTACTTCCCAAAGTATTTAAAAATGTGAAGATGCTTTCAATTTCTCTCATACTGAACTGGATCATAGGCCCTGTGCTTATGTTTATTCTTGCTCTGATTTTTCTGAGAGACTATCCTGAGTACATGGTAGGACTAATATTAATTGGCTTAGCCCGTTGCATCGCAATGGTCCTTGTTTGGAATGATCTTGCCGAAGGGAGTAGTGAATATGGAGCTGGTCTGGTGGCGCTTAATAGTATTTTCCAGGTATTTGCCTATAGTTTTTATGCCTGGGTGTTTATTACAGTATTGCCTCCATATTTTGGATTTGAAGGAGCAATTGTAGATATCTCAATTACCACCATAGCAGAAAGTGTGGCCATTTATTTAGGAATTCCGTTTCTGGCAGGTTTGTTAAGTAGGCTTGTGTTGGTGAAACTTAAGGGAGAGAATTGGTACAAAAGCAATTTTATAGCTACAATTTCTCCAATGACATTGATTGCACTTTTATTTACCATTGTTGTCATGTTTGCTTTAAAAGGTGAATTGATTGTTCAAATCCCAATGGATGTTGTAAGAATAGCAATTCCATTATTGATATATTTTGCAATCATGTTTCTAATCGGATTTATGGTTAGTAAAGCGATGGGGGCAGACTATGAAAAGAATGCATCTATTTCTTTTACAGCTGCAGGTAATAATTTTGAATTAGCAATAGCCGTGGCAATAGCTGTATTTGGTTTAAATTCCGGGCAGGCATTTACAGGTGTTGTTGGTCCATTAGTAGAAGTTCCTGCATTGATCCTGTTGGTACGGGTGGCTTTCTGGTTAAAAAAGAAATATTACCCAAATGAGGAGGTTGGATAATTTATAGAAGAAAACCATTCTAAAATCAACTTTCACTTATACTGCAGGCGGACATTAAAAATAGAAAATGCCAGCTGATTTTTTTAAGAGCCAAAGAATTGAAATTAAGCATGAATGCCAAAAGAATGAGATTACTTCCTGAAGGCTATGTTGCATTTCTTCAAATTAAGTGTTTTGAAAAAAAGGGTGAAATTGAACTCTATTTTATATATTTGTATTAATGAAAAAGATATTATCTGTTTTTCTTTCATTATTAATCCTCATTAGCAGCACAGGAATTACCTTATCTACTCATTTTTGCATGGGAAGAGCGGTGGAAAACGAGATCTCACTTGGAATGGATTTGTTGAATTGTGGAATGATGGATGAGGTTGAATTATGTCGTACAGACTCAGATGGACAAAATCTAATGGCTCCGAGCTGCTGTGATAATGAATTCTTATCCATAAAAATCCAGGATGATTATCAAAAAATTTCCAATGAAATTTCATTCGAAACTCAATTTTTATACGCGTTTACCTATACTTTCCTATTTGATTGTCAACTCAACTCTGAGCCATCTTTAGCTCTTGCGGATCATGCTCCGCCACTACTGGAACAGGATTACCAGTCACTGTACCAGTCTTTTCTTTTATAATGATTTTATGATATGTATTTCTTGCTATCCATTTCATGGATGGTAAGACTTGATGTGTTTTGTCCTCAGAGGCATTATCTCGTCAAATAATTTTATCCTATAATCATTGAAATCATGTTGAACAAAATCATTCGTTATTTTCTTGAAAATAAGTTAGTAACAACTCTATTTATATTGTTGGTAATTGGATGGGGAATTGTAACTGCACCGTTTGGATGGGAGATCAGTTTTCTGCCCTCTGATCCTATTCCTGTAGATGCTATCCCAGATATTGGGGATAACCAGCAAATTGTTGCCACCGAATGGATGGGCAGGTCTCCGAAGGATATCGAAGATCAGATCACCTATCCGCTCACGACCTCGCTTTTAGGCATCCCGGGTGTAAAAACCATTCGAAGCACCTCTATGTTTGGTATGTCATTCATCTATATCATTTTTGAAGATAAAGTTGAGTTTTATTGGAGTCGTTCCCGTATTCTGGAAAAATTGAACTCACTCCCTTCAGGGACTTTACCAAATGGCGTTCAGCCTTCTCTTGGGCCTGATGCTACTGCTTTAGGTCAAATATTTTGGTATACCCTTGAAGGACGTGATCCCAAAACAGGCAAACCTACTGGTGGCTGGGACCCTCAAGAATTGAGAACAGTACAGGATTACTATGTTAAATACGCATTGTCTGCTTCGAAAGGAGTTTCCGAGGTAGCAACTATTGGTGGTTTCGTAAAAGAATATCAGGTAGATATCGATCCAAATGCCATGAAATCTTATGGTGTTTCGATCATGGATATCATGCAGGCAGTAAAGAAAAGCAACCAGGATATTGGAGCGGAAACCATCGAAATGAATAAAGTGGAATATGTCATCAGAGGATTAGGTTACATAAAAAACCTGGATGATTTGAGAAATGCTGTAGTCACCGTACGCAATAATGTTCCGGTGAGAATCAGTGATGTAGCTAAAGTTGCTTTCGGACCAGCCACTCGACGTGGGGGTCTCGACAAAGATGGCGTTGAGGCCGTTGGTGCAGCCGTCGTTGCTCGATTTGGTTCAAATCCCATGGAGGTGATCAATAATGTAAAATTGAAAATCGAAGAGTTGGCTCCTGGATTACCTTCAAAAATCCTTGCCGATGGCACTGTTTCTAAAGTTACTATTGTTCCATTTTATGATCGGACTAATTTAATTAAGGAAACCATCGGCACGCTCGAATCTGCACTTTCTCATGAAATCCTGATTGCTATTATCGTAATTATCGTCCTGGTATTTAATTTACGCGCATCCATTCTAATTTCCACATTGTTACCTCTGGCAGTTTTAATGACCTTTATTGTGATGAAACTGGTCGGTATTGAGGCCAATATTGTAGCCTTATCCGGTATCGCCATTGCCATAGGAGTCATGGTGGATGTAGGGATTGTATTTGTCGAGAATATCATACGGCATCTTGAGCTACCGGAAAATATAGATTCAAAAGGTAAAAACCTCATAAAGGTTATTTATACAGCAACGACTGAAGTTTCGGCTGCAATTACAACAGCATTGGGAACTACAGTTGTGAGTTTTCTGCCGGTTTTTGCTATGCAGTCAGCTGAAGGAAAACTTTTTAGGCCACTTGCTTTTACCAAGACATTTGCATTGCTCGCATCTTTTTTGTTGGGGATCATCGTTTTACCAACGTTGGCCAATATTTTCTTTTCTATAAAACTGGATAAAAAAAGAGTCAATCGAATTTTCAATACCATCCTTATTGCTGCTGGAATACTATTTACAATCGCGTGGAATCAAATTCCAGCACTAGCATTGGTGCTTATTGGAATTAATAACCTCTTTAGCTACAAATGGCCAGAAAACAGAAAAAAAATGACCAATTATATCGATATCGCTATCTCTCTGTTAGTCGCTCTATGGTATCTTTCCATAGAATGGTTACCTCTGAGTGCCTCCAATAGCAATGTCTTAAATTATTTATTTGTTGGTTTGCTGGTGGCGATTATCCTTGGCCTCTTATTGAGTATTGTTCATTTCTATGTACCCATTTTAAGATGGGCATTGAGCAACAAATGGAAATTTATGGCCTTGCCACTCTTTACTATTTTATTGGGAATGATGGCGTGGCAGGGAGTCCACCGTGTATTGTGGTTTGTCCCCAAAGTCATTACTACTTCAAACGCCTGGCAAACATTGGATCAAACGTTCCCCGGCCTGGGTAAAGAATTTATGCCGGCTTTGGACGAAGGATCTTTTCTTTTGATGCCTACAAGTATGCCGCATACAGGGATTGAAAAAAATCAGGAATATGTGGAATTGCTGGATAAACGTTTATCTACAATACCCGAAGTAGATTTGGCAGTTGGAAAATGGGGGAGGATCAATTCTGCATTGGATCCGGCTCCTGTTCAAATGTTTGAAAATACCATCAATTATCTTTCAGAATATGTCCTTGATGAAAGCGGGCACCGGATGACATTTAAGGTTGATAAAGAGGGGAGTTTCATATTGAAAAATGAGACAACGTATAATCTTAAACGAGATGGTTTCAGAAAAATAAGTCCGGAATTACTAATTCCGGATCCAAAAGGCGATAATCTTCGTCAATGGAGACCAGAGATTAAATCTCCGGATGATATTTGGAATGAAATTGTAAAAGTGACGAATATCCCGGGATTGACCTCAGCACCAAAGTTGCAACCCATTCAAACCAGGTTAGTGATGCTTTCTACAGGAATGCGGGCTCCTATGGGTTTAAAAGTTTATGGCCCCGATCTGGAAACCATTGAAAAGGCAGGCATTCAATTGGAAACGATTCTGAAGGAGGTGCCTTCCATAGTTCCATCTTCAGTTTTTTATGACCGGGCTGTTGGTGCTCCATATATTGAAATAAAAATTAACAGGGAGGCCATAGCCCGATATGGAATGACGGTCTCAGATGTTCAGGAAATTTTGCAAGTGGCTGTTGGTGGCATGTCACTTTCCAATACGGTTGAGGGACGTGAACGTTTTCCGATACGAGTTAGGTATGCTCGTGAGCTGCGCTCTACACCGGATGAACTCAGCAAAATACTAGTGCCATCAATGTCGGGAGCACAAGTCCCTTTGGGAGAACTCACTGATATTACTTATACCCGCGGACCGCAAATGATCCGAAGCGAAAACACTTTTTTAAATGGATACGTGATTTTCGACAAAATTTCAGGGAAGGCGGAAGTAGATGTAGTTGAAGTAGCACAAAAATTTCTCAAAGAGAAAGTTGATAATGGGGAATTGGTTTTACCGGCAGGTGTCAATTACGTTTTTGCAGGCAACTATGAGCAGCAATTGCGCGCAACGAAAAGATTGGCTGTCGTAATCCCAATAAGTTTGATGCTTATTTTTTTACTACTTTATTTTCAGTTCAAGACTATTACTGCCTCCTCGATTCACTTTTCGGGAGTGTTTGTGGCTTTTGCCGGAGGTTTTATCATGTTGTGGCTATATGGTCAGCCATGGTTTCTAAATTTCTCTATTGCAGGAGTTGAAATGCGCCATTTATTCCAGATTCATACTGTCAACCTCAGTGTTGCAGTGTGGGTTGGTTTTATTGCACTTTTCGGAATTGCGACAGATGATGGCGTGATAATGGGCACTTACATCCACCAGGTTTTTGAAGAAGAAAAGCCTAAAACTGTAGATGAGGTACGCAATGCAGTGATTGTGGCAGGGAAGAAAAGAGTGCGTCCCGCTATGATGACAGCAGCTGTGGCAATAATAGCGCTCTTGCCGGTTTTGTCTTCGACTGGTAAAGGAGCTGATATCATGGTTCCTATGGCTATACCGACATTTGGAGGAATGATCATTCAAATCATGACCATGTTTGTGGTTCCCATACTTCAGTGTTTCTGGCGTGAAGGAGAAGTTAAGAAAATGGAAAGAAAAACAATTTCACTACAAAACTAAAATCATGAAAAAAATAATAATCTATGTAAGTATTGTAGTCATGTTTTTTGTTAGTCAAAAAGGCTACACACAAAAAGAAAGCACTGATCTCAATTCATATCTTGAAATTGCTGCCAAAAATAATCCTGCTGTAAAAGCGGCATTTAATCAATATCTGGCATCTCTGGAAAAAGTTCCTCAATTAGGATCATTGCCTGATCCACAGGCAACGTTTGGCGTATTTATAAAACCCATGGAGCTCCTTGGTGGAAATCAGACTGGCAATGTTCAGATCATGCAGATGTTCCCTTGGTTTGGTACCATAAAAACCGCTAAGGATGAAGCCTCAATGATGGCCAATGCAAAATATGAAGCTTTCAATAGTACAAAATCTGAATTGTTTTATCAGGTCAAAGCGGCCTGGTACCAGTTAATGAAGTATGACCAAGAAATCAAACTCATCACGGAAAATATCGCACTACTGGAATCACTTGAAAAACTGGCTTTATTAAAATTTGAATCTCCTGGTGTAGATGTTTCAACGTCACCGATGCAGAAGGATTCACCCATGAATAATAAAAGTTCATCAGGTAGTACTATGGGAGGCATGAATAATCAAAATGCATCAAATAATAATGCCACTTCAAAAATCAGTTCAGTAGGAATGTCAACAGGCATGAGTAGTAAGCAGTCAGGATTGTCGGATGTTTTGAGGGTGAAAATGGAGATTCTGGAACAGAAAAATAATCTGGAAATAGTACTCGATCAACGGCAAACGGAACGGGTTAAATTTAATGCACTATTAAACAGAGCGCCCGAAACTGAAATTCAGATATTCGATTCATTGATTGTTTCGGATCTACATGTGGATCGATTGGCGATACCTGATAGCATTTTAGAAAATAATCCAATGCTGGCTATGCTGAAAAATGAAGAAGGTTCTTATTTATTTATGGAAGAAAAGGCAAAAAAAATGGGATCTCCGATGATGGGTGTTGGGCTAAACTATATGCTCATTCAAAAAAGAGAAGGAAATCCTTCCATGATGAACGGCAAGGATATGTTGATGCCCATGGTTTCTATGACGATTCCAATTTATCGAAAGAAATATAATGCAATGCAAAATGAAGCAAGGCTAATGCAAGAAGCCACTATTGAACAAACGAATGAAATGCGAAATAATTTAATGGTGGAATACAGGCAATTTATTCAACGTTTAAATGATGCGGAGCGGCGCATTGCCTTATATCAGGAGCAGGAAGAACTTGCAAGAAAAACCACGGATTTATTGTTGTCCGGATTTACTTCTTCCGGCGCCGACTATGAGGAGGTGCTGCGCATGCAGCTAAAAGTTCTCGATTACGGTTTTAAGCATATCGATGCCATTTCGGATTATAACACTTCCGTTGCTATGGCGGAAAGATTAATGAATTCATTAACATTTTAATTTACATTAGATGAAAACGCTTAAGTTTCTTAACAATACCTATATAAAAGGCAGTTTGCTCGTCATTTGCGGTTTTTTTATTGGATGGTTACTATTCCATCAAAAACTTCCTGAATCCATTCAGGATTCAAACCAAACTGCTTTGCATGAGCATGATAAAGTCGATAGCACCATTTGGACCTGTGCTATGCATCCTCAAATAAAAATGGACAAACCAGGGAAATGTCCTATTTGTGGAATGGAATTAATTCCTCTTAAAAAATCAAATACTGAGATTGATGACCAGGCTATTGAAATGAGCGAATCGGCGATTAAACTGGCCGAAGTGCAAACATCCATAGTGGCCCATGGAATTCCTTCAAAGGAACTGCGATTGTATGGAAAAGTCCAGGCTGATGAACGATTGCAGCAGTCGCAGACTGCTCATGTCCCAGGTAGAATAGAACAACTTTTTATCAATGTGACTGGAGAAAAAGTAAAAAAAGGTCAGTTGATTTCAAAAATCTATTCTCCTGAGTTAATCACAGCCCAAAAAGAACTCCTGGAAGCAGTGTCGCTTGGTGACAAATATCCCAA
>JAHEMV010000624.1 GCA_024643455.1 Cytophagales bacterium | reverse complement strand
GAGGCTAAAACCGCTTATAAATATATAAAAATAGGTTTTGACCATACTGAAAATATCCCTGAATTTTATTTTTCCAGTGGGATATACAATTATTACAGGGAAAAATATCCTGAAGAAAATCCATTTTATAAGTCTTTCCTTTGGTTTTTCCGGAGTGGAGATATGCAGGAAGGATTAAATATGCTAAAAAAAGGATCTCAACTCGGGATATTTACGCAGGCGGAATGTTATCGATACCTTTTCCATATCAATCTTAGGTATGAAAATAAACCTCAGGCAGCAATATATTATGCCCAGATCCTTAAAAAAAAATATCCTAACAACCTCGCCTACCTGGCCAATTATATTGAAAACTCCATCCGTTTAAATCAATATACCGGTCTCATCCCTGAAATCAATAAAATGCTTCATAGCGACAATCAGTTTTACCAATACCTGGGTGAGATATTTTATGGAAACTACCTGGAGGTCATGGATAAAGACCTTAAAGATGCCATTGAACATTATCACAATGCAGACAAAATTGGCGATATAGACGCTATTCGTGTGCCGCATTATGACAGCATCCTATTCCTGGGATTAGGAAGAATAAATAAGCAACTCGGCAATAGTGATCTTGCTACACAATATATTAAAAAGTCAATTAAGTCTGCTGAATACAGCACCTATCGAAAGGATGCTGAAGCATTGCTGTACAATTAATTTATCCAGTTTTGAATTTTTTACATTAATTTGCAACCTCTCTAGAATTTAAACTGTGAAAATAAAAGACTTATTCGATAGCGGAGAAAAAACGTATTCTTTTGAATTTTTTCCGCCAAAAAATTTTTCTTCCATATTGGAACTTGGTATAAATGTGGGTCAACTGATGAACCTTTCACCTTCATTTATCTCTGTAACATATGGAGCTGGAGGATCAACACAAGACGCCTCTTTTAACCTGATTGATTATATCAATAATAAAATTGGGCTGGTGACTATGGCGCATTATACTTGTGTAAATGCCACTAAAGAAAAGGTCGCACAGGATCTGGATTTTTTCCAGGAAAAAAATATCGAAAACCTAATTTTGCTCCGTGGCGACCTCCCGCCAGGAGGGGCAGAATCCGGGAAAAATATAAGTGATTTTAAGTATGCCAGTGACCTTATCGAATATGTTGCTTCTCAGGATCGGTTTTGTATTGCTGCTGCCGGTTATCCGGAAACGCATCCGGAATCTTCATCTTCGGAAAAGGATATCCAATACCTTAAACACAAGGTTGATAAAGGCGCTGATTTCGTTGTCACACAACTATTTTTCGATAATAATTATTATTTTGATTTTGTAAAGCGTGCCAGAAAAGCCGGGATCACCATCCCTATTGTGCCCGGAATCATGCCAATAACCAACTTTAAACAGATCAAAAAATTTACACAAATGTGTGGAGCAAAGATCCCGGAGACTTTAGTTCAACAACTCGAACCACACCAGGAAGATTTGGGAAAAACCTATGATATCGGAGTAGAATTTGCAATCAATCAATGTCGGGAACTTCTCGATAAAGGAGCTCCAGGTTTGCATTTTTATACCTTGAATAAATCCAGGGCAACTGTCGATATTTTTACATCAATAAAATAATGTTCTATCTCCTCTTCTTACTCAAAGTATCTTTCAGTAATGAAAAAAAATTCAATAGTGGGGAATTGGTAGTTGTATGAATTGTCCAATTAACTTTAGGAGTATTAGGAAGTAGTCCATTTCAAGGATTTGAATGTATTCTATTCAAAATCCGATTATGAACAAAACACCTAATTTTTCTATCTGGACTTATCTTTTTTTCCCGGGGATTATCATGTTGCTGGGCTGGGGTTTACGTGGCTACATCGGTGGAGGACCATTTGGCGCAATGATTCCCGGAGCTATGGTGGCTCTGGCTATCTCCATCTTACTTGGGCTTGACCCAAAATTCACTTCCATAGTGGTGGTTTTTGGTGTAGTTGGTGTGGGCCTTGGTGGTGAGGTTACTTATGGACAAACCTTGGGTTTTTTACGCGATCCCGAAACCGTTGGATGGGGAAATCTTGGCACTACAGTAAAAGGTGCAGTGTGGGGATTGGGAGGAGGAGCTATTCTTGCGCTCGGCCTGATCCATGATAGAATACCCAGGAAAACTATAATATTTTCTTTTGTTTTTTTGATGATAGGTCTGTTAGTTGGATTCAAATTAATCAATGATCCTCAACTCATATATTTTTCTGATCCTGTAAACAAACCCAGACAAGAATCCTGGGGAGGTCTGCTATTTGGCGCCATTGGACTTTTGAGTTACCTGAAATATTCAATTATTAAGAAGGATTTCACTTTAATAATGCGTTTTGCCAAATGGGGTCTAATTAGTGGTGGACTTGGATTTGGACTTGGTGGTTTATGGTTGGTGCTGGGCAGTCAACTTCCTGATGTGATGTTTAAAAGTTGGTGGAAGATGATGGAATTCACCTTTGGTTTGTTATTTGGGATGGGTTTGGGCTATGCAGCATGGAAAAGCAAAACGGAGTTGGTTTTACAAAACAGTGAAAAGAGTAATTCTGCAGAATTAAAATTAGTGCCTGAACTCGGACTGATATTACTAATATCATTTGTTGTCTATTTAGTATATCCAACCTTAATGGAACCGTTGGTAGATAAAATGTCGTATGAAAATAACTCGATTAGTGGGATTACGGGTGAAATGTTGCGCATCCTTGTTAACTATTCCTTTTACGGATTTATCATGATTTTATTAATTTTATATAGGAATGCAATTGCCTGGCAAATTGGTATAACACTTACTTTTTGCCATACAGCAATCGATTTAATGCGTGACTTAAGACCACAACCAGAAATACCTGTAAATCCATGGATACAATTTATTGTTGTGACTCTCTTGACATTGA
>JAHEMV010000623.1 GCA_024643455.1 Cytophagales bacterium | reverse complement strand
AATATTTGGTTGGTTTTAACTTTACGCTTATAATTTTTAAAAATTATAAATGCGATAATGAAAAGCAGAATAGCCCCTGCAAGATATGAATTTTTGGCCTGCTGCTGTCTTCTGATTTCCAGCTCCTGAAGCTTTTTCTCTTTAGTCAAATCCTCAATTTCTCCTTGCTTTTTCTCGATATCAAAGGCGAATTGCATGCGTTCTATTTTTTTGTTATTCTCGGCATTGTACAGATCATGATTGATTTGAGTAAGTAAGGTCTGGTAATCAAAGGCACTGGTGTAGTCATGCAATTGAGCATAGGCAAGTGATAAGCCTGAATAAATTTCCTGTAACTCCTTTAAGGCCCCAATCTTTTTAGCTAATTCTTCGGCTTTTTTATACGGGGTTAAGGCATTTTTGTAATCTTTAGAAACGCTATAGGCATTGCCCTCTCCTATAAGAGATTGCGCCATTTGTAAATCATCATTTGTTTGTTCCGATATGATATAAGCTTGTTGATGATAGGTTATAGCAGTGGTGTATTCTTCTCTTTTGGTATATACTTTTCCAATATTATTAAGTGAATAGGGTGTATTCCCTTTACCGTCAATTTCATAAGCTTTTAATGATTTTTCAAAATAGAATAATGCTGAATCATACGTCCCACGCAAAAAATAAATTTCACCAATATTTACTGAGGCGGTTCCGATGGCATCGTATTCACCTAGTTCTTCGCTAAGTTGCAGGGCTGGTTCCAAATATTCCAGGGACTTGTCATGTGTTTCTGGTTTATTTAGATAAACATTACCAATACCAAGATATGCAGACATAATCCTGGTCTTATCTCCAATTTCTTCTGCAACCTTGAGTGACTTTAAACTGAATTCAATTGCTTTAGTTTCATCCCCCTGATTGAAATAAACAGCGCCTATATTATTTAATAAATTTGATACTCCAATTCTGTAGCCTATTGAATCAAATGTAGCTAAGGATTTTTGCCAATTATCTAAAACAGCTATATAATCGGACTTGGTATAGTAGGCCATGCCGATGTTTTTAAGCGCATAGGCACTACCTATTTTATACTTAATTTTATTGCTCAAGTCCAGGGCCTCAAGTCCATATATTATGCAACTATCAGGATTGGAATCCCATAAATTCAAACTCAATTCATTCAAAGCAATAACTTTGACAGAGTCTTCCTGTATTAGTTTAATAGCTGCCTTTAAACTATCAATTTGGGAATTTTGGGCGATAGCCGTAATGCTGAGCAAAAATAAAATAGAGATTGCCTGTAATTTGACTTTTTTAAATTTTGTCAAACTAAAAAATCTTAGTCTTATAAATAAAACTGTCATAAGTTTAAAAAAAACCTTGTAACTAAAATACAAAAAAAAGGAGAGTATTATAAATTAAAATACTCTCCAAGTTCATCACAAGCTAAATCTGAATTACTGTCTCAGTACTTTTAATATTTTCTGTTCGTTTTCAAAATCAAGTTTTAGTAAATACAATCCAGAATTTAAGTTTGTCAGGTCAAATTCCAGTTGTTTTCGAGTTAGGTTGCGCGTCAAACGTACGTCATACAACCTTCCCTGGATATCCACAAGATATACTTTGACAGAAGAAATATGATTTTCATCTAAATTGACATAGTACATATCGGAAACAGGATTAGGATATCCGGTTATTGTTGATAAATCAAAGGTGGTGGACGCTGTTCGCTCAATTTCCTGACCTGATGTACGCGCACCACTGTTGAGGATGTCCTGATCACATCGCTGAGACGTCACACTGGCATCCGACGATACGGCTTCCGTAAGAGAAGTTTTATAGCTTGTCAATTCCCAAATCATTTTCGTGCCATTAAATGTCACATCAAAGGTATGAATCCCAGGATTGAAAAGCTGAGGTACAACTCCTGTCACAGGAACATTTCCATCTACATAAAAGATATGGTTGCTAGAGCCTTCTGGAATGAACAAGGTAAACGAATTAGGATTTTCATAGTACATATGCGCAACATACTGATTTGTTGCTTCATCATATTGGACGCAGTTTAGCCTTGGGTGTACATTAGGCGTACTTGGGCCAAATGGATTTACATATAGTGTTCCTAAATTTGATGCATTGTCAATGACATAATTCGGAATTGTAGATTTATACTGCAATGGATAATTTCCAGCTGGAATGGCACTTGGATTGGTATATCCCGCAACACCTACATTAAACGTACTGAGATTACCATAATATCCGGTAACTGTAAAATCAAATACTGAATTAAGATCCGTATCTCCTTCAAAGAAGATGGCTTTTTGAACTGCTGTTATATGAAGAGTAGCCGGAGATATCACAAAACTAGCAGAAACAGAACCACCTTCAAGGTAATAATTGGGCTCTCCATCCAATACAACTTTAACCTGATAGGTGCCGGCATTAACAGGATTAGCGGCGATACCATTTTGAGTGTAAGACAATGAAATGCCTAGTGTAGTTGGAACAGTAGTAACGGTCGGTGCGTGTGCATTTCCGTCAAAAATCGCTGTCAGATTTGAGAAACTCACTGTTGCCAAGGCTGGTTTGATTACAAAATCTTTTGTATATGTTCCACTAATTGAATAATTAGTGCTTGTTAATTGAACAGTAACCTGATAGGTTCCAGCATCAACTGGAGGGGCAGTGAGATCTTCCATTCCTCCGTCAATATATTTTGAATAAGATAAAATTACGCCAAGACCCTCAATTGGTGTACTTACTGTAGGCTCTAGTGTTTCTCCATTATAGGTTATGATGAGATCAGCATAGGCCAGGGTTATCAGAGCTGGATCGATTACATAATTAGCTGTAGCAGAACCGCCTGCAATATAATAATTAGGTACGTTATCCAATTCAGCTTTAATCTGATAAGTGCCAACATTTACAGGAGGGCCTT
>JAHEMV010000137.1 GCA_024643455.1 Cytophagales bacterium | reverse complement strand
ACATCCGGTTTATGTACAGAGGAGAAATTAGTCCGGAAAAAGTCGGGAATGCCATCAGCCATTTTGATTTTTATATCCAACCCAGTAAAAGCGAAAATTTTAGCCATTCCATATTTGAAGCCTTCAACCAGGGCATTCCGGTGATCATCAGTGACCAGACGCCATGGAAGTCCTTGCCTGCAAAAAAAGCCGGTTGGGATGTGAATTTGAATGAGGTCAATGCATTGCAAACAGCCATTGAAGAGGCTATCCATATGGATGCTGCTGATTATTTGTCATATCGAAAAGGGGCCAGGAAGCTGGCAGAACAGTATATGGCCGATAACAATTTTGTTGAGGACTACATAAAGCTACTTGGGTAGTTTCAATTGGTATAAGAACACTCCGCGTTGTTTCGCGGTGACCGGGAGTGGGCATGGGTTGTTCCGATGTTGCGTTCACAAACAAAAGCACACATTATAGTCATTCCGCAGGCATAGCCGGAGGAATCTTTGGATTCCATTTTACTATTTTTTAATACCTTCCTTTCACTCCTTTTGCTGGAGGCCATTCCATTATTTCACTATTCAAAAAGGTCCAATCCGGATTCATTTGACGGATTAGGGCTTCCTTCTTTTCGCGATTCCAATCTTTAATTTCCTTTTCACGTTCAATTGCATCCATCGGCTTGCTATGCATTTCATAGTAAACCAGGTTATAACAGAAATACCTGCCTGCAAAGGTTTGCTTTCTTCCTTTATTTAGATAATGTTCAATTAGTCTGGCTCCCAGGTTGTTGGTCATACCGGTGTAAAGTACCGTTTTATTGCTATTGGTAAGGATGTAAACAAAATAGGTCCTGGGCATTTCTTATTTGTCGTTAAGGGTAAATGTAAAAACTTTGTAGGAATTAAAATACATAAGATCTCTCCGCGGTGCTGCGAAAAGACTGGGAGTGGACATGGGTTGCTCCGTTTAACTACGCGATGAATGGGAGATGGCAAGGGTTGATTCGATGTGTATTGAAATACAAAAGAACGGGCAGGATTACTACTTTTTAAAAATAAATTAAAAATTTTACTTTTATATATAAACATATGTTCATATGTTTGCGTATATAATTTTAAAAAATACTAGCAATAGCGATGAAAGTAGAGGAAATACAATTTGACGTCAAGGAGATTATAAATAATCTTGATGCTGAGAAGTTGGAAAAAGTGGCATTTATACTTAAAACGATCGCGCATCCACTGCGAATTAGTATCATTAGTTTATTGGTAGCCAATGAAAAACTTTGTGTCAATGATATATGTGATCAACTCAACTCAGAGCAATCGCTGACTTCACATCATTTATCAAATATGAAGCTTTCCGGGATATTGGGAAGCACCCGCGAAGGGAAAAACATGTATTATTTTCTCCGATTGAAAGAGGTCGTAACGGTGATCACCTGTATGAATAAGTGTGAGCTCATCTAAGTGAACTAAATTTTGTAATCGAGAGTTATCTGACTAGCAACTAAAAATAAATAAATATGTACGTAGAACAGTTATACACAGGATGTTTGGCAGAAGCTGCCTACTATATCGAATCAAATGGTGAAGCAGCCATAATAGATCCGATGAGAGAAACAGCACCCTATCTGGAAATACTTAAAAATCGGGGGACGAAATTGAAGTATGTTTTAGAAACACATTTTCATGCAGATTTTGTTTCAGGACACCTCGATTTAGCAAAACAGACAGGTGCAAAACTGATCTTTGGCCCAACAGCAAAGCCGAGTTACTCGAGTTATATCGCTGAAGATGGTGAACGATTTGAATTAGGTAATGTGGAAATACAGGTGTTGCACACACCGGGACATACCATGGAATCCAGCACGTATCTGCTGATTGATGAAAAAGGTATAAATCATGCAGTATTCACGGGGGACACGTTATTTATCGGAGATGTTGGAAGGCCTGATTTGGCTATAAAAAGTGATCTAACAAAGGAAGATCTTGCTGGAATGCTTTATGAATCGTTGAAAAGTAAAATTCTTCCGCTTGCCGATGAAGTCATTGTGTATCCTGGTCATGGCGCCGGTTCTCAATGTGGAAAAAACATGAGCAATGAAACGATTTCAACAATAGGAGAGCAGCGCAAATTTAATTACGCTTTGCAGCCCATGTCAAAACAACAATTTGTCGATGTCGTTACCGAAGGGATTGCCGCACCGCCACCCTATTTCCCTGAAAATGCCAGGATCAACCGCGAAGGATATCAGAATATTGATGAGGTTTTAAAACGCAATTTGAGACCACTTTCATTGCTTGATTTTGAAAATGCAATAAATGAAGGCGCTTTAGTATTGGATACTCGGAATGAAAATTTGTATGAATCGGGTTCCCTGAGGTATTCTTTGAATATTCCATTGAACGGTCAGTATGCTGTTTGGGTTGGGTCTCTGATCCCGATCGACCGGTCGTTGGTTTTAATCACTGAACCTGGCCAGGAATATGAATCTGTATTGCGATTGGCCAGAGTAGGTTTTGAAAATGTGATTGGATACCTGGAAGGTGGGGTAGAAACCTGGAAAAATACAGGTAAAACTGTGCAAACGGTGACTTCGATAGAACCGGAAACAATGATGGAATACGTGCATAAAGGTTATGAAGTCCTGGATGTACGCAGAAGTACCGAAGCCGAAACGGAACATGTCTCAGGAGCAATTAATATCTCCCTGGTTGATTTTGAAAATAGACTGGGTGAATTAGAGAAAGATGGTAAATATCTGGTGCACTGTGCCGGTGGATATCGCTCGATGATTGCCTCTTCGATACTAGCCACGAATGGATTTAAAAATATTGTCAACATTCATGGCGGATTTGCAAAAATAAAAAAGGTTCAGGACGTGCCGTTAATTGCAGGAAAATGTCCTACGACTTTAAGAAATGAAAAACTTGAATCATTAAAACTATAGAAAAACTAAATTATTAATTAACAAATAAATATGAGTTCATTTATGAATTTTTTCACAAAAACACAAGAAGCTTATAAGACCGTAGATTGCGGGGAGTTGGAGCAGATTATTAAATTGAATGGATCATCAATCGGATTGATTGATGTACGAACGGAGCAGGAGCATCATGGGGGACACATTCCGAATTCTAAAAACATCAATGTCATGGGTCCGAATTTTGTAAGCAGTTTGGAAAAACTGGATAAAAACAAAACGTACTATGTGTATTGCGCAAGTGGAAATCGAAGTAAAACCGCTTGTGGTCAAATGGCGCACATGGGATTTACAAATATCTATAACGTGAAAATGGGGATGATGGGTTGGTCTGGTGAGATCGCATAATCTACACGTTCTCTAACCTTTAACGAATTGGGTGCAGGGAATTTCCTGCACCCTTTGTTTTGCATATGACTTAACAAATCTTTTATAATTCGGTTTTTTATTCTAATTATGCGGGCTTAAATAATTGATAAATGATTGAATTTATAAAAGAACCATGGCCCTGGTATGTTGCCGGGCCCCTTATCGGGTTGATGGTTCCGTTGTTGTTGGTATTTGGAAATAAGGCTTTGGGTATATCCTCATCATTGAGACATATTTGCGCTATGTGCGTACCATTGGATATAAAGTATTTCCAGTATGAATGGAAAAATGAGAAGTGGAACCTGGCGTTTGTTGGAGGGATTATAATCGGAGGAATGATTGCAGGTCATTTTATGATGGGAGATGGGAAAGTAGCTATTTCAGAGGAAACCGTTTCCGATCTAACAGCACTCGGCATCCAGGATTTTAGTTCGTATTTACCTGGTGATCTGTTTAGCTGGGAAAGCTTAATCAGTCTCAGAGGATTAATTTTCATGGTTTTCGGAGGCTTTTTGGTGGGTTTTGGCACCAGATATGCCAATGGATGTACTTCCGGTCATTCCATATCAGGGTTGTCAAACTTTCAGTTGGGATCATTGGTAGCCACCATAAGTTTTTTTGTTGGAGGACTGGTGATGACGCATCTGATTTTACCATTTATCCTTTAAGCCCAATCGTATGAAAAACATAACATATTTAGTTTTTGGAATTGTTTTTGGAATTGTACTTACCAAGGCGGAAGTAATTTCATGGTTTAGAATCCAGGAGATGTTCCGGTTTCAATCCTTCCATATGTATGGAATAATTGGATCTGCGATTGTTGTAGGGGCGATTTCAATTTTATTATTAAAGAAATTTAACGTAAAAACCATAAATGGAGAATCAATCAATTTTCCTAAAAAACCGTTTAACAAGGCAGCGATCTTTGGAGGGATATTGTTTGGGCTTGGCTGGGCTTTAACCGGAGCATGTCCTGGACCAATATTCGCTATTATCGGAAACGGATATGGCGTATTTGTTATAACGCTGTTCTTTGCCTTATTAGGGGTATGGGTTTATGGATTATTACAAGAAAAATTACCACATTAAAAAAATAGTTTATCATGAAAAAAAAGGCACTTTATATTATTATTCCGCTGATCGTATTCGTAGTCGGATTTAATTTATTCAAATCAGGGAAATCATCACAAACTTCATCATCCTGTTATTTAACGGCAAAGGAATTTGTTGACGCAGATAAAAGTGAAGCCATAATTCTGGATGTAAGAACACCTGGTGAATTTAATTCCGGACATGTTGAAGGAGCAAAGATTATGGATATCAATAATAAAAGCTTTAAAGACGAAATTAATAAACTTGACAAAAATAAGACCTACTATGTGTACTGTAAAACAGGCATCAGAAGCCGAAGTGCAGTTGGTTATATGACGCAGTCAGGGTTCAAAAATGTCTGTGACATTGAAGGCGGCATTGGTAATTTGGCTAGGGCAGGTGTCCAAATAGTCAAATAATTCCTATTTTTCCCATTTTTGTTTGCCATCATAACTGCCAACGTGCACGCCTGGATAGGTTTTGCCGAATTCAAAATATTTCTCAAGTGCATAGGTCGTTGAATGAAAGGCAATTTCTTCCCATGGAATTTCATCCTTTTTAAAGAGCCTTACTTCAAGTGTTTCCTGAGTAGGGCCAAAATGGGTGTCTTTGAGATCAGCCAGGAAATGCAAATAAACCTGGTTTACTTTCGGTAAACTGAAAACTACATGGAGTTTTAGGATATGCACATTAGCCTCTGATTCTTCAAATGTTTCCCGGACAGCACCTTCTTCTGCTTTTTCACCATTTTCCAGAAAACCTGCTGGTAAGTTCCATAGGCCCAGTTGCGGTTCGATGGCACGTTTGCAAAGCATGATTTTATCCTGATAAACAGGAAGACAACCAACAATTATACGTGGATTGGCATAAAAAATTCTTCCACAATGATCACAAACAAATCGTTGATGCGTGTCCCCTTCGGGGATTTTATAGGATAATTGATTACTACCACACTGGCTACAAAAGTTCAAAAGTTCAGGTCTTTAGATCAATGGTTTACTTTAACTAATGCTTCTTCTATATAATCGAATGTAGAAAGAATTTCTGGTTTGCCATTAACCAAAGCTACATTATGTTCAAAATGAGCGGAGGGTTTGCCATCAGCGGTAACGATAGTCCAGCCATCTTTTAGCTGTTTTACCTTCTTTGTTCCGAGGTTGATCATGGGTTCGATCGCCAACACCAATCCGTTTTTGATTACTGGACCACGGCCCCTTTTACCATAATTCGGCACCTCAGGAGACTCGTGCATTTCCTTTCCCAAACCATGGCCGACCAATTCACGGACAACACCATAACCGTGTTTTTCAGTATAGTGCTGTATTGCAAAGCTGATGTCTCCAATGCGGTTACCAGCCACCATTTGTTCTATTCCCAGGTATAAACTTTGTTTGGTGATATCCAATAATTGCTGGACTTCAGGGGCAATTTCTCCAACAGGAAATGTGTATGCATGATCTCCATAAAAACCATTTTGAAGTACACCACAATCGATCGACACGATGTCTCCTTCAACCAGTGGTTTTTTAGTGGGAATTCCATGAACTACCTGTTCATTTACACTCATGCACAAGGTGTTTGGAAAATCATATAACCCTAGAAATCCGGGAATCGCGTGATGGTCTCTTATGAAGGTCTCAGCTAAATTATCCAGGTAAAGTGTGGTAACTCCTGGTTTGATTTCTGCAGCCAGCATGCCTAGTGTCTTTGATACAAGCTGAGCACTCTGTCTCATCAATGCGATCTCTTCACTCGTTTTCAGCTTAATCATAAATTATCACGTATTATTTTCAGATGGTTTTTTTTCGGGTGCAAAGTTAATACTTTTTACTAAGCTTTTGCCAACATGTTCCAGGATGAAATGATGCTTTTGCAGTTGTCCTTATGATTAAAAAATATATTATGAGTTCTTCAATCAATTTATAAATTAGAATTGACTCGTTTAGTTTTACTTTTCAACCAAAAAAATAAAAAGGTCATCGAACAAATTAAAAGCCCCATGGATTCACGGGCTTCTTCAATCATTGGCAGTTTCATGCCGATGGAAGAAGCTTCACCTTCAGCGTGTATCCATTCCCGGAATGAAGGTGGAAACCATATGATACAACCGATAAGATAAATGACCATAAAAGCCAGCAACAAATATTGATTCGGTTTTCTATATGTAAATAAAAATGAAACGGTAGCAGGAATCAAATAGGCCGCGATCCAAAATACAGGATCGGGATCAT
Organism: Cytophagales bacterium; assembly: GCA_024643455.1. GTDB lineage: Bacteria > Bacteroidota > Bacteroidia > Cytophagales > Cyclobacteriaceae > JAAUQL01. The sequence continues at coordinate 4,194 of JAHEMV010000137.1, read as the reverse complement.
TCAACTGTACCAGGCTGAATAACACAAAAATGATCCCAAGGCTGTAGCTAATAATTCGCATGGCTTTTTAAGAATAACTATGGATTTTTGATGGCTTTTTCTTTTGGTTTTTCTATTGTATCACATAGTTTTTGATACCAGTTTTTACCAAATTTTCGAATAAGGGGTTCTTTTAAAAATTTGTATAAGGGAAGTTTTGTTTTTCTACCCAGCTCACAGGCAGGCATGCAAATCTCCCATCGATCGTAGTTGAGTGCATGGTAATTGTCGTATTTGGTGACTCGGATCGGATATAGATGACACGATATCGGTTTTCTAAACGATGTTTTGCCATCTTCATACGCTTTTTCAATGCCACATTTTAAGATACCTCTCTCATCATAAATGGCATAAGCACATTCATTACCATTTATTGTTGGTGTAGAGTATTCGCCGTCTTCATCAAAAATATACTTGCCCTGCTCTTCAATGGCCTTAATACTTTCTGGCGATAGGTAGGGCTTTATTTTTTCATAAATTTCATCAATCAATGGCAATTCATCTTCTTCGAGTGGTGCACCAAGATCTCCTTCTACACAACAACCACCTTTGCATTTGTTCAAATCACATAAAAAATAATTATCTGCAATCTCATCGGATATGACGGTTTTATCGAGTACAATCATTTAAAAAAGGTTGAAATATATGCTGCTATTGATTAAGAAAATATGATTTAATAAATCATTATCAGAGGCAAAGATGCAGATTTATTCATTCCTCTTCATATTTGAAAACGGCAATTTGGTATTCATGTAATAAAATTGCATTGATGCGATATTGAACTTTGTGATAAGTCAAAAGATTTTTGCCGGACAGTGTTTTTTATTGAGTCACCCAAAATAATATTTGTAACTTTCGGGTTCAATAAATTCTTGGAATGGATTATCTGGAAAGTTTGAATGACCCTCAACGGGAAGGGGTAATAAATACAGAGGGGCCGTGTATGGTGATTGCTGGTGCTGGATCTGGAAAGACACGAGTACTCACTTATCGAATAGCACACTTAATTCAGGCAAAAGGCATTGACCCTTTTAATATTTTGGCGCTGACATTTACGAATAAAGCTTCAGCAGAAATGAGGAGTCGGATTGAGCGCATGGTAGGGATTGAAGCCAAAAATCTTTGGATGGGCACTTTTCACTCTGTATTTGCAAAAATTTTACGCTATGAAGCAGATCGCCTGGGCTACCCGAGTAATTTTTCGATCTATGATACTGAAGATTCTAAAACACTAATCCGTCAAATTGTAAAAGAACTTCAATTGGATGATAAGGTTTATAAGCCTAATCTGGTATTGAACAGAATTTCAGGAGCCAAAAACAGGTTAGTTTCGTGGCAGGAATACATCAACAATCCCATCTATCAAGCTGATGATGAAAGTGCAATGAAACCCCATATGGGGAAATTATATAAGATGTATTGTGAACGTTGCTTTAGGGCTTCGGCAATGGATTTTGATGATCTTTTATTCAACACCAATGTACTTTTCAGAGACAATCCAGATATTTTGAATAAATATCAACACCGTTTCAAATATGTATTGGTGGATGAGTTTCAAGATACCAACCTGTCTCAGTATTTAATTACCAAAAGGCTATCAGCGGTCAATCAGAATGTCTGTGTGGTTGGCGATGATGCGCAAAGTATTTATGCTTTCCGGGGAGCAGATATAAAAAACATCCTCAATTTTGAAAAGGATTATCCGGATCTGAAAGTGATCAAACTGGAACAAAACTATCGATCAACCAAGGTCATCGTAAATGCTGCAAATTCTGTAATTAATAACAATACTGCCCAACTCAAAAAAGACATTTGGACAGCTAACGAAGAGGGTGACCTCATCGAATTGTTGAAGGCCAATTCGGATAATGAAGAGGGAAAATTGGTTGCGAATTCCATATTCGAAGAAAAACTCAACCATCAAATTAGAAACCAGGAAATCGCAGTGCTTTACCGGACAAACTCACAATCGAGGGCGATTGAAGAAGCATTGCGAAGGGCAAATATCAAGTATAAAATCGTTGGAGGCTTGTCGTTTTACCAGCGGAAGGAAATCAAGGATATTTTGTCTTATCTGCGATTTGTAATCAATCAAAATGACGAACAAGCTCTGCGAAGAATAATAAATTTACCTAAGCGAGGGATAGGCCCTGGGAGTGTAGATAAGATGATTGTCGCCGCAAACGACCATGGTGTAACATTATGGGAAGTTGTAAGTACTATTTTTCAGTTTATTCCTGGGAGAATTACCAATGCCATCGATCAGTTTGCCACCATGATCAAAAGCTTCATGATAGAGGTGCAAAAGAAAGATGCGTATGAGGCGGCAAGTTATATAACTAAACAGTCGGGACTGCTACGTGAGTTATATGAAGATAAAACCATCGAAGGGTTGAGCAGGTATGAAAACGTCCAGGAATTACTCAACGCAATAAAAGAATTTGTCGACAGCGAAGAAAATACTGATAAAAGTCTGGGAGCGTTTTTACAGGAAGTTGCACTACTCACCAGCGTTGATGAGGATAAGGATGAGGACAACGACAAAGTTACGTTGATGACCATTCATATGGCCAAAGGACTGGAATTTAAAATCGTGTACCTTGTTGGTATGGAAGAAGACTTGTTCCCATCGCAGATGATGTTGACAAGTAGAGCTGATCTGGAAGAGGAAAGGCGCTTGTTTTATGTGGCGATTACCAGGGCGGAGCGAAAACTTTTTTTGACGTATGCCACTTCAAGATACCGTTTTGGAAGATTGAAAAGCTGCGAACCGAGTAGGTTTTTGGAGGAAGTAGATTCTAAATACATCAAGGTAAACCGCAAATTTCAAAAAGAACCTATACTACCCCCTCAGACATCACATTATGCCAAATCATTGGTTTCTAGCGTGAATAGAACTGCCCCAAAGCAGAACACAATCAATTATACACATACGCCATCAGATGACTTTAAAGCAAGTGATACCAGTGGACTGACACACGGAATGAAAGTTGAACATCCCAAGTTTGGATTTGGCAATGTTGTAAGTGTAGATATTGAAGGTGCCAATAGAAAAGCAAAGGTTCTCTTTGATAATTTTGGAGAAAAAACATTATTGCTTAGCTTTGCTAAACTTAAAATACATACTTAGATCATATCTGAGCTAGCCTCGACTATCTACCCAGAGCGAGAATTTATATAAGAAGAGATACATGAATAATTACAACACGATTAAGCCAGCCCTTATTCTTAAGGAATATGGAAGGAATATGCAGATGCTCATTGAGCATATTAGAACGATTGAAGACAAAGAAAAACGAACAGAGTCTGCTTATGTGCTAATAGAGCTTATGAAATTAATCAATCCTGTAGCAAGGGACTCACAGGAGAGTGGACAAAAACTTTGGGATGATCTTTACATCATGGCAGATTTTGACCTGGATATTGATGGGCCTTTTCCAAAGCCTGAAAAAGAGATTCTCAATAAGAAACCTAATCGCCTGGGGTATAAAAGCTCTGAAATTAGATTTAAGCACTACGGCAGAAATATTCAGCTGCTTATCCTTAAGGCAATAGAACTAGAAGATCCTGAAGAAAGAGATGGCGCCATCATTCATATTGGGCGATTGATGAAGAGTTTTCAAAATACATGGAACCGCGACAATGTCGAAGATGTTACGATTATCAAAAATATTGAGACGATGTCCAAAGGCGCATTGACCATAGATTTGGAACGTGTGAAAGCAGATAATCTTTTTGATTCCATGATTAAGGAGCGAAGAAGTAACAATCCGGTGAATCCCCCCAATAGGCCTGTCAACAAGAATAATAGGAGAAATAATAACGGCGGCCGCAGAAGAAGAAATTAATGACCACGTTTAGAGTTGTCGGTGGAAAGTCACTCAAAGGCAGCATTACTCCTCAAGGGGCAAAGAATGAAGCACTACAGATATTGTGTGCTGCATTATTGACTTCGGAATCCATCACCATTCACAATGTTCCGGACATTCGGGATGTAAATAAACTCATTGAGTTACTGGATGAGCTTGGTGTAAAAGTAGAAAAACTCCATGGAGATTCATGGAAATTTACTGCTTCTGAAATCAATATGGATTTTTTACAGACTGATTCCTATCAGCAAAAAGCGGCATCACTTCGCGGATCCATCATGATTTT
>JAHEMV010000622.1 GCA_024643455.1 Cytophagales bacterium | reverse complement strand
ATCAACCTAACGAAACCAATGTAAACGTTTCCTTTATAAATCATTTCACACAAAATTCAGCTTTTGAATTTGTGCACTATCGCGATGCTGCAGGACGCCCCGACTCAGTAGAAATCGACCCTGTTTTGTCTTACGATCTGGTGGTTAACACCATTCCCCAGGTTCGGAAAAACAATGTAGAGATCGTTGCGGGCACACATAATGTTTTGAGTATTAACACTCCTCAAGGATTTCTGAGTATCAAACAACCTGGCTATACGGAATATAAAAATGGAGTATTGGCTTTAATCAAAGGATCGAATAGCCGTGAGCTTTTGACTACATTAAATATGCCCGATGAGGTTAAGCTATTAGTCGGCAAATACGATATAGAAACCACAACCCTGCCAAGAAAGATATTTCAAAATGTTTCAATTGGGCAAGGCGAAACTACAGAGTTGGTTTTAGAACAACCGGGTGTAATCAATTTTTTGGCAAGTTCCAGGGGAATAGGAAGCATATATGAAATCAATGAAGATGGAAGCCAGCGATGGATTTACAATCTGGACAGCTCACAACTCAGAAATACGATTGCCATACAACCAGGTTCATACAAAGTGGTGTTCCGTTCCGAGCATGCCCGTGGAAGTAAATTTACATCCATCAAAACGTTTGTGGTAAAACCAGGCAGTTCATTTAGCATCAGTTTTTAGACTTTTTGATTTATTTTTATAATTCTATTTTTACTGACTATTAATTCTTGATGTGCATGGTTTTTCAATATGTCAAAAATTCATTTTTCCTGGTTTTCCTTTTATTTTTTTGCACGCAGTGCAGACCTGATTTAAAAAAAACAACCTGGGTTGAGTCTACAGTAGATTTTGTTGATCCGCTAATCGGAACAGGGATTGCCACCACAGCCAGTGCTTTGAAACATAGCGTAAGCGGTTCAGAACTTCGTGGCCAAAACTACCCTGCCATCGGAGTGCCACACGGCATGACCCAATGGACTCCACAAACTCAATTTTCAGAACAGAAATGTCTGCCACCGTATTATTTTGAAGACACGGAAATTCAAGGTTTTCGAGGCACGCATTGGATGTCCGGTTCATGTACTCAGGATTATGGAAGTGTAACCATAATGCCGATAGCGGGCAAACTTGTTGTTGATGCAAAAGAACGGGCTTCTGGCTTTTTTAGAGATGAAGAAAAAATCAATCCATATTCCTGCCAGGTTATACTCAATAAATACAACATAGAAACTGAAATGAGTGCGACTTCAAGAGCCAGCATCATGAATTTCAAATTCGGCGATTACAACAAAAGACCTTATATCATCATCGAACCAAATAGTGATGAGGGTCAGGGCTATGTGAAAATCGATCTTGAAAATAATATGGTTTACGGATATAACCCTGTACACAGAATCTACCAGGGTTGGGGTGACTACGCTGGATTCAACGGCTATTTTGTATTACAGTTTTCAAAGCCCATTACGATATATGGCACATGGGAAAATGATAAAATTGTATTTGAAAACCTTGAAATTAAGGGCGATTCCAGTGCTGTGGGTGCTTTTGTTGGATTCGATTTTTTGGATGAACTAACCGTCAAAGTTGGCACATCCTTTACTGGTTTTGATGGTGCTTTGGCAAATCTGAATGCAGAAATCCCGGGATGGGATATCGCACTGACTAAAGAAAAATCAAAGAATGAATGGAAAAAAGCACTAAATCATATAGAAATCCAGGGGGGAAATGCTGATCAGAAAAAGAAATTCTATACCGCCTTGTATCATACCTACCTCCTCCCCCGCGTATTCAGTGACGTAGATGGACGTTATGTTGGATTTGCTGATGACTCGATCATACATCAGGCTTCCGGAATGGATTATTATGCTGATTTTTCTATGTGGGATACCTACCGGGCGGTTCATCCGCTAATGACCATTCTGGAGCCTCGCAAGACATCGGACATGGTCAAATCACTTCTTCTAAAAGCAGAACAGGGAGGTTGGCTACCTATATTTCCGGCATGGAATAATTACACTTCTGCCATGATTGGGGACCATGCCATTGCCATGATTGGTGATGCTGCTTCAAAAGGCATTGAGGGTTTTGATAAGGAGCTTGCCTGGAAATATATGAGTCAAAATGCGTTCAAATTTAATGAAGACAGGACTTCTTATGTTTCTGGCAAAGGTCGGCGCGCGCTTGATTCCTATCTGAAATATGGCTATTTGCCCATGGAAGACAAAGTTCTGGATTCTTTTCACAAACAGGAACAAACATCCAGAACACTGGAATATGCTTATGATGATTTTGTGTTGGCAAAGTATGCACAATCCATGGGCAAACAGGATGCTTACGATAAGCTAATCAAACGCGCATCAAACTGGAAGAATGTCTTTGACCAAAATATCGGATATACCAGAGGGCGCTTTGCTGATGGAAGCTGGTTTGAGCCATTTGATCCGAATGCAATCCGGACGCCTTTTATCACTGAGGGCACTCCTTTTCAATACACCTGGTATGTGCCCCAGGATGTTTATGGATTGATTGATGCTATGGGTGGAAAAGAAAAATTTGTAAGCAAGCTGGATACATTATTTGAAACTGACCAGTATTGGCATGGCAATGAACCCGGTCATCAAACAACATACATGTATGCCTATGCCGGCGCTCCATGGAAAACGCAGCAAAGAATTAAAAAAATCATAGATGAAGAGTACGGCACTGGTCCGGGTGGCTTAAGTGGAAACGAAGATGCAGGCCAAATGTCGGCCTGGCTGGTATTTTCGATGATGGGGTTTTACCCGGTTTGTCCGGGAACACCATATTATATTTTCGGGGCGCCTTCTTTTGAAGAGATTGTTTTAAATCTTGACAATGGAAACAAATTCAAAATTTCGGCCCGAAATCTTTCGGATAAAAATTTCTAT
>JAHEMV010000136.1 GCA_024643455.1 Cytophagales bacterium | reverse complement strand
CCTTCATTAAGCCAGAAGTCATTCCAGGTTCCATTGGTCACCAGGTTGCCTGACCAGGAATGTGCCAATTCATGTGCCACAAGAGAAGTGAGTGATTTGTCCCCTGCCAGAATAGTCGGAGTGGCAAAAGTAATCCGCGGATTTTCCATGCCTCCAAAAGGAAAACTTGGTGGCAAAACGATCAGATCATATCGTCCCCACCGGTATTGTCCGTACAGTTTTTCAGCGATGGTAAGCATGTCCTCCATCTCGCTAAATTCTGTTCTGGATGCTTCCAACATGGATGGCTCAGCATAGACACCTGTTCGATTGCCAACAGGCGCAAATGCGATCTTACCTACAGCAAGACACATGAGATAACTTGGAATCGGCTGAGGCATTGAAAATTGATAAATTCCATCCTCATGGATATGCTGTGGATTTTCGGCGCTCATCAACGCCATCATACCTTTTGGTACTTCAATTTTTGCATTGTACGTAAAACGTATACCAGGGGAATCCTGCAGCGGAATCCAGCTCCGGGCAAGTATCGCCTGTGACTGCGTAAATAAAAATGGTGAAGTTTTATCTGCAGTCTGCTCAGCATTCAACCATTGAAGGGCCTCAGCATCTTGGCTACTTGAATATTCTATTCTAATTTTATTATTTGATCCATTGAGGAAAATTTCCAATGCGGCACCAAGAATCGAGTCAGGTTCATGGAGTTTATAATCTGCCAAAACTCCATCTGCAAATTTAATCTCATGAATATCAAGGTCTTTTGAATCTAAAAAAATTGATTTTGACGATGGATTTTTTGTGTATTCTAACTCAGCAATACCATACACTTTCTTTAAATTAAAGTCAACTTTCAGATCGAGGTTGATATGCTTCACAATAGCTTCTTCCGGTTTCGAATAGGAATGTGAATCCTTTACTATTTGTTCCATAACTTCATTTGATATACCATTTTCATTTTTAATTTGACAGGAAATTATTTGGCTTACTACCATAAAAATTATTACTGCATACATCCTGCCTCTCCTCATATCTCCATTTTTCATCAATGCGAAATTGATCATTTATTAGCAGAACCTATAAAAGTGATGGCCGTTTTTTTAATTTTAATTTTTCATTCTAAATAAATAAAATGCTCGCCAAGGTTCATGATGGCATTGCCTTCTCAAAAATAATTTCAAGTACCAAAGCAATTAATGCCTGGAAGACTTACTTTGGATTTAAAAAAGCAATCAGAACCAAGAATGCAATACACCCATCGCTTCCGATGAGCCTATCCATAGAACCCACCACCTCTTGTAACCTTCGTTGCCCTGAATGTCCAAGCGGACTCAGGTCTTTTTCGCGACCAACAGGAATGATACAACAGGAAACATTTAAAAAAATTATTGATGAACTCCATGGATATTTGATGTATTTGATCTTGTATTTCCAGGGTGAACCCTACCTCCATCCCTCATTTTTAGCACTTGTCGAGTATGCCTATTCAAAAAATATTTATACCGCTACATCCACCAACGCGCATTTTTTGAGCAAAGAAAATGCTTTAAAAACCATAGATAGCGGGTTGAACCGAATAATCGTTTCGATGGATGGCACCAATCAGGAAACATTTGAAAAATATCGGGTTGGTGGTAATCTCGAGAAGGTAATTCAAGGAATCGAAAATCTCGTTTCAGCAAGAAAAGAAACTGGAAAACGAAATCCATATATTATTTTACAATTCATCCTTTTTCGGCATAACATCAATCAAATTCAAGAGGCCAGATCACTTGCTAGAAGACTTGGAGTGGACGAACTTGAATTTAAAACGGCTCAGGTTTATGATTTTGAAAAAGGATCAGAACTCATCCCCGAAGCAAATCAATACAGCCGATATCAGCCTGATGGAAGCCATGGATTTTCTATTAAAAATGATCTGCTCAATAAATGCTGGAAGATGTGGCATTCGTGTGTGATGACCTGGGATGGTACGATTGTGCCTTGCTGTTTTGATAAAGATGCCAAATACGCAATGGGAAATATCAATGAATCAGCTTTTCAGGAAATATGGAATGGAAAACCTTACCTTGATTTTCGATCCAGACTTTTTGAGAATAGAAAAGAAATTGATATCTGTAGAAATTGTACGGAGGGCCTTAATGTTTAGCGTGGACCATTTTTGACTTTATTTAGTTTTTCCTTTGGCAGGCATTTGTCACAATACCCTTCATCGTCACCAGTTTTCACCTGACGATAAATATACCTGCCCAGATAAAATAGCGCCGCACCAAATACAATACCTAATAAAACTAATTGTGTCATTTATTACCAAGCTTTATTCGTTCAACTGCATGTTGGACTACTCATTCCAATATTTTGAAATCACTTTAAACATTTCTGGTTGTACGGCGCATCCAGCGATGATGCCCTTTCCAAAAACATAGTTATCTCCACCTTTGTAATCCGTGATTTGTCCTCCTGCTTCCAGAACCAAAAGTGCTCCAGCAGCTACATCCCATGGATTTAGACCATGTTCAAAGAATCCCTCTGATCTCCCAGCTGCTACATAGGCTAAATCTGCCGCTGCACTTCCCAGACGACGGATTCCATGGGATTTTTGCATAAAATGACCAAATATATTCCAGAATCTATCCAGTTTTCCAAAATCAGTGTAAGGCATTCCTGTAATGTAAAGACCATCTTTAAAAGCTGTTACAGATGATACTTCTATTTTTTGGCGATTACAAAATGCTCCACCTCCCTTGATAGCGTGAAAACACTCGTCGGAATTGATGATGTACACCACTCCCAATATCGGTATATCATTTTCTACTAAAGCAATACTTACGGAATATGGAGGTAATCCATGCATAAAATTGGTCGTGCCATCTAATGGATCAACAACCCAGTTGTATTTTTCAGCCTTTTCAGTTTCCGTACCTTCTTCTGTAATAAACCCGGCATCAGGGAGGGTAAATTTGAGTGTCTGAACAATCATTTTTTCCGCTTCCATATCTACATAGGAAACAAGGTTGTTCAATCCTTTTTCCTGAATTTTTGATCGATCAAACTTTTGCCCTTCGTATCGGATAAAAGCACCAGCTCGTTGAGCTATTTTTACTACTTCGTTTAATGTATGTTGGAGGTCGATATTCATAATGAAAATTAATTTTGCCGCAAATTAGCTATATAAATCCATTGGAGAGCACTTAGTGCATAAATTTTAAATTAACTTTTCCCATCAATTACAATCACAATTTCTCCTTTAATATCCTTATTTTCAAAATAATCTCTTACCTGTTCGGCAGTTCCTGTCTGGGTTTCTTCAAATATTTTTGTCAACTCCCTCGAAACAGAAATTCTCCTTTCTGGCCCAATAAATTCTACAATTTGGTTTAGCGCTTTCTTAAGTCTGTGCGGTGATTCATACAATATCACGGTGCGCTCTTCCAAAGCTAAAGACTTGAGTTTTGTTTGTCTCCCTTTCTTTGTAGGTAGAAATCCTTCAAAAACAAATCGATCAGATGGTAAACCCGATTTTACCAGAGCAGGTACAAAAGCCGTTGCCCCGGGAAGGCATTCGATTTCCAGACCAGCTTCGACCGCAGCTCGAGCCAACAAGAATCCCGGATCAGATATTCCCGGTGTTCCGGCATCTGATACCAGAGCGAATTGTTCACCAGCTACCATTCGTTCCACAAGCATCACTATCTGCTTATGTTCATTATGGATGTGATAGCTTTTTTGATTTGTGGTAATGTCGTAGTGTTTCAATAGAATACCTGTTGTCCGGGTATCTTCGGCCAGAATGAGATTTACATTACGCAACACTTCGAGCGCACGAAGCGTAATGTCTTTCAAGTTTCCGATGGGGGTGGGAACAAGGTATAATGAAGTAAATCGCTCTTTCAACAGTCTATTTTAAAAGTTTGTCAATTTCCCTTGCCAGTTGATGATCCTTTTCGGTAATGATATTTCCAGCATCATGCGTCGAAAGTTCAATGGACACTTTATTATACACATTCGACCAATTGGGATGATGATCCATTTTTTCAGCAATAAAGGCTACTTTAGTCATGAATGCAAAGGCGCTTACAAAGCTATCAAATTGAAATTCCGCTTTAAGTTTATTATCTATTTCGATCCACATATTCTTTCTATAAACTACCTGCTTTTAGCTCTTTTGTTTTTAGGATAAAATAAAATCGCATGATCATAATCAATATCAATGGTATAAAGGCAATATGATATTGTTGTGGAAAAACAAACCAGAATAATAATATGAACACATCAATCAAACCAACAATCCAAACATATCCCTTCCTGATTTTTAAGGGTATTTTTGACCAAATTAGAAATATTGGAAAATGCAATGGTACTGCCCACAATACGTTTAAATTGTCTTTGGTGGCTATATGATCAGTAAAAAACCATAAGAGAAATACAATCCATCCCAGAATTCCGATAATACTGAAGTATGTGACATCAAACCAAAGAATTTTTATCTCTTTTTTATAACTGAAAAAACTTAATGCAGCACTTAAAATAAAAAGTGCCCACATCAATCTGACTGGAGTGATAAAGAATACTTTGGGCTCTATATCTGTCCTGGAAAGCAGAACTTCTTTTCCTTTTACAAAAGAAACTTCTTCCCCATTTTGAATAATTGTAGCATGTTCAAATCCATCAGAAAGGTAATCAGGCAGAAACATAAAATCTGCTGGAGTTGCTACCTTATCCGTTGGAAGCCCAAGGGCAATATCAATACCAAAATCCGACCAGTGATGATGAGTCAGATACATATCAATTAGATTTCTAAAGGTAAATTCACTGTTTTTCCATGAATCTGGGTAGTGATATTGAAAATCGTTACCGTAAGCTCTGATCATAATATCCCTGATTCGTGTGGCACAGTTATCATAAAAGAAATCATATTTATAGTTTCTGTTCTCAGGTTTATAATTCTGAAATAGTAAACTTATTAACTTGCCTTTTTGAGCACTAGTCAAGTTAAGCTCCTGCTCGGTTACAGATCGGTTTTCATATTTGAAGGAAGCTTCAAAATTTTCATATTGTTCTACAGAAAGCATGTAGTCAAGTTGACCCCGAACGAATTTCAGATAAAAATTTGGGGTATTAAAATTGAAGGTACCATAGTTAAATACGATATCCATATTTTGATCTTTATCCTGAATGCGTATGGCACTATGACCAAACGTAGAATAAAGTTCCGCGCCTGGGGAACCTGTCAACAGACTAATTTTAGTTGCATCTGTCACTGATTGGGCCAGGGCAGATATACCCCATCCTATAAAAAATAATGCAATTAGCGTTTTCTTCATTCAAAAAATCATTTAGCTGTGATGATGTACTGATATTGCAGACTTTCTTCATCTACTTCTATTTCAGTAAAACCCGCATTTTTCAAAATATCAACAACAACTCCGTAGTCAACTTTATCTTTTGATGGCCCCACTGGCATATCACCGGGTTTAAAATCAACCAAAACAAGCAATCCATTTTCCCGTAAAGCATCATTTACAATACGCATATAATCCGTTCGATTTTTCAAGTAATAAAAAACATTCACCATCAGAACTGCATCCACTTCGTCTGTATGAAGGTTTGGCTCATCTTCGACTGTAAGTCGAGTTTCAATCACCTCTGCTTGCTCTATAGGTATTTCCAGTTTATAATCTTCGATATAATCGAGATATCGTTGTTCAATATCTATGGCAATTACTTTTTTGGCAACTCTGGAAATCGGTATTGTAAAATACCCGGTTCCCGAACCCACATCAGCTACAATTTTACCTGTTAAATTTCCGAGTTTTTTTATCACCAGTTCAGGATTTTGCCACACACCACGTTCAGGATCCGAATCGACATTTAATTCAATGTTGATATCCGGTTGTAAAAGAAGTGAATCATTGGATTCCGAAGAAGATATATTTTCCTGGAATAAATGTTTATTACTATTGTTGTTTGGTTTTTCTTTACAGGAAAAAAACCAGCAACAGAATAGTACAAAAACCAAAAGAGGCTGCAATCGATTTTTCAACGAAATTTCATTTTTGTTCAAATCTCCGTAAATTTAAGGGAAAAAGATTATCTTTAGAATATAAGCTGATTACTAATCATTGAAATGAGGATAAACAATAGCAATTTAAACTCTGGGGAATTAAAATCTATTAAAGATAGTTTTTTTCATATCTATCATTCTTTTTTAAATGAAGGTTTTTTATCTAAGGATTTTGTAGGATGTCTGTTCAAATGGGGAATACAGCTTCACATCACAGAAGAAGAACTCAAATACATCGATCCGACAGTAAATGAAAATGAGATAACGAGTAAAGAAAAAGCGGTAGAACATCTGTTCAACCTGGTCTTTATGATTTACCTTGATGGCAGGGTTGAAGATATTGAACTTGAAGTCGTTACCAAATTTGCTGAAAAAATAGGATTCAAGTCGCATATTGTAAATGACTTGTTAAAAGCGATTGTCACTGCTCCATATGATGGTTTTGATATCAAACACGTTAAAGAGCATCTGAGAGAAATAATTGAATTCGCTGAGAATTAAAGGACAATTAATCCTTCTATCTTTTTTGCTTGCAAGTATATTTCTACCACTTCGTCACTAGAATTGATTCGTTTTTCCATGGTAAAAGAAATATAATTTCCCGCTTTAGATAATTTGGGGATCAACGTTTCTTTCTGAAATATTGCTCTGACTTCATCTGCCTTAGCACTTGGTGCAACAAACTTAAACATATAGTCGCACGGCCACTTGTGCTCTTGATCTAACTTATCCTTAAAATCTTGAAATGAATCCATAATTATAAATTCTTTTTATGGAAAAAATATAAAAGAAAATGCCATTCCGATACGTCCTTTCTATATCACCTCAAATGCAAACATCTTAGGTTATTAAAGGGGTATCAAAATGGCATTTTGATAACAAAAGGCGATTTAAAAAAACCGGTACCTTAAATCTTTTATATCCGCATTCTTTTTGATGGCTTCTCCAGCATTAAATGAAACTCTTCCCGAGTTTCGTTGCTCGATCTGACTCTTATACGTTGAGTAATCTGCAATTTCCGGTGCTATCGTTTTATTGATCATCTCAATGATCAATACACCATTTTCTTCTTTTATCGGCTTCGATTTTTCACCACTTTCAAGAGAAAATGCCTTACCAACGGCTATAGGAGCAAATCCTACAGTTGGTAATGAATTTGTAGAAAACTTCAGATCACTTGAACTATAAACTCTAGCATCAGCGCCATATGTTTCACTAATCTCATCGAGGCTACCGTCTATAGACTTTAATTTTTCAATAATAATTTCACCTTTTTTCTGATTCTTTACAATAGGTTCGATTTGATCTTTTACATCGACTAATGAAGCCGGACCTTCCTCAATCACTCTTGTTAAGGTAGCTACGACATACTGATCTTCCAATTCCTTAACGTCTGATACACTGCCGATGCTTGCTTCATTATAGATCCATTGGATCACTGATCTCGCATTTCCAACATCATTGAACCTTCTATCGTTTGCACCAATATTTTCAGCATTGAAAACTTGCAACGAATCCCTTTCAGCATTAGCAATAAACTCATCATAATCTCCACTTGTTGAAGCAAAATAATCCGCTCTTCGGAATGCCTTATTCCTTGTTTCATCACTTGGAGTTATTTCTCTTTCGATACTTGCTATAAAGTACAGGTTGTCGTTTAAAGTTTCTGTAACATCTATAATATGGTAACCAAATTGCGTTTCGATAAGTCGGTTTATCAATCCTTTACTTTTTGCTCCAAAAGCTGCATCTTCAAAAGGTTTCACCATTTTACCTCTGCCAAACCAACCTAAGTCTCCACCACTTTGTGCGGATCCATCCTGGCTATTTTCTCTTGCTAATTGTTGAAAATCACCTCCCTTTCTAAGTTGGTTCAATATATCCTGAGCTTTATTTTTTGCAACGGTTTTTGCTGCTGCAGACTCATCGGTCCATTTGATCAATATATGACTAGCCTTTATAGCACCTACTGTGTCTTTTTTGATATTTGAAACTTTATAAACTACAAATTTGCCATTCTGAAAATAAGGTCCTCTGACATCTCCTTTACTCAAATTAGAGAAATTGGCCTTTAAAATATCCGGCAATGCATCTACAGTTAATTTAGAAAAGAACTGATCTCCATCAGAATTATTCCTGGCAAAAATGGAATCTTCAGTATTCGTTTTAAAATCACTTTTTATCTGATCCAATTCCTGCTGAAAATATAATGTATCTTCTCCAGATGGAACCATTGGAACAGACACATAACTGAAATTTCTGCTTTCTTCAACCTTATATTCCTCCTGATGGTCTTTAAGGTATTTTTTTAATTCGTCATCATTAACCGCTACCGAAGAATCAGAAATAGAATAATAAGGGATATATACATACTTAATTTCTGCAACTGCTGTTTCTTCCTGATATTGATTTTTCGCTTCTGCATCAGTAGCATAGGTTGTCTTTACTAAAAGATTGTCGTATTTGATACGCAGTCTAGAAGGTTTCAGATTTTGTTCAAACAAATACCATGAAGCACGTTGTGCAGCCGGCAATTGATTAACCTGCTTAAGATAACTAACGACTCTGTCTCGCTGAAATTCACCAGTTTGAGGATCAGTAAATGCCTGCTTAATTTCGAAGGTCACATTATTACCTTGAACCATATCCCACTGCTCATCATCAGTTACTTGCAAACCAAGTATATCATATTGATCCTGAAAAGCGATTTTTACTATAAGATAATCCCAGGCCTGCTGCCTGATGGAAAACATTTCGCCTTCCGATGGATTTCTGCCGTAATTGACCGTATAGTTGTATTTTATCTGATCAATTTGCTCCTGATACCTGTCTCGTTCTACCGTCTCACCAGCAATTTCACCTACATCGGTTTTATTTTTACCAAGGATTGATGAATTAGGTCCCAGAATATCCGTCCCTACCATAAAGAATCCCAGACCCAGTGCTACAAAACCAATTGCCCAACCCGATCTTTCCCTAATTTTATTTATTAAAGCCATATGAAATTTTCTTAAAGTGCCGCAAAAATAGCTACTTACATACTTAAAACCAAAAAAATATAATTTTCAAATTCAACCCTGATGAACTAAGAAAAGCTCGGGTTCAGGGTCAATTTTATATTGTCAATTCTGTTATTTTCAATGCGTTCGATCGTAAAAATAAACTCATCATAATAAATGGTTTCATTCTCATCCGGAAAATCTTCTGTCACAGACAAAATCAACCCTCCCAGGGTTTCAAAGTCTCCCTCGGGTAAATGAAACCCATATTTGTCATTTAAATAATCAATTTCGTGACGAGCGCTAAACAAATAATTCTTTTCATCAATTTTTTGTTCTAACAGATCTTCCTCATCATGCTCATCCTGGATTTCACCAAAAATTTCTTCGATGATGTCTTCGATAGTAACTATACCTGAAGTTCCTCCATATTCATCAACCACCAGTGCAATATTTTTGCGCTCCGAAATAAATTGAATCATCAATTCATTAGCCAACATTGTCTCCGGCACAATAATTATTGGAGAAAGTATATCAGAAATTTTTACTGGTTTCTTAAACAGTTCAATGGAATTGCAAAAACCAACAATATTATCAATGGATTCTTTATATACCAACACCTTAGAATATCCACTTTCAATAAAAGAAGCCTTCAAATCTTCAATGGAATCTTCGATGTCAACCGTAACAAGCTCTGTTCTGGGCACGAGACAATCACGCACTTTTACTGTTTTAAATTCCAAAGCATTGGTAAAAATCTTAGCATCAACTTCCTGCTTTTTTTCTTCCTCATTATCATTAATCATTTTTTTGATATACTGATTGAGATCAATAAGTCCAAAAACTGGCTTTTCCTCATTATACTCAAGCCTCAAAACCTTTTCGATAAGGATTTTAGACAAATTTACTATCAACCACACCGCTGGGTAAAATAAAAGATATATGATATAAATCGGTATAGCCAATAAGGAAATCATCTTATTTGGATGAATCAAAAACAGACTTTTAGGCAAAAATTCCGCTGTCACCAAAACAAGTAAGGTGGCTGTGATTGTTTGAAGAATGAAGGCAAATAATTCGTTATTTAAAAACTCAGGGAGCATTCTGGCGATCAAAGGTTCAAGTATGAATGCCATGAAAATACCATAAATTACGAGCATCACATTATTCCCAATAAGCGTGGTCGTAATAAACCAGGAAGGTTTTTTTAAAAAACCAGAAAGTATCTTATCTGAAATATGACCTTGCTGACTTCGTAATTCGATATGTAATTTATCGGATGAAATAAAGGCTATTTCTACACCGGAAAAAAAAGCTGAAAGGACCAGTGTAATCAATACGATTATTATATAATTTGTTTCTATCATTTCACTTTTAAAGCCATACTATATAAATCATTTTTATATATAACCATATTTTTCATTTGAATTTAGTCACGAAAGAAAATAAAAATTTTGAAGAGTTTAAACTATTTCGAAATTAAGGTTCACTTCAAAAAGATATAACTCTTAATAATCAGACCTTATTTCTACTCATTCAGTGTTATCTCTCCTTTTGAATTTAATATTTCATAAGAAGAAAAATCCTCCTTCGCTTTCAACCCATCACCAAAATTAATGTTCCCATCTTTTTCAATACGAACAAATTTTTCTGTAAACACCTCTTTTTTTTGAGCGCTCCAGAATAATTCTTCCGTGTCAAGACGATCATTATTTTTCACATTCTTAACAATGACATTTCCTGTAGCTTTATAGAGCTCTTCTTTTTTTGTATAGTAACAATAGTCTGCCCTTAAGGAAGAAGTTGGATTGCCCTCCTGATC
>JAHEMV010000135.1 GCA_024643455.1 Cytophagales bacterium | reverse complement strand
AAAGTGGCAACAGAACCAGCAAAAAAGCACAAACTCCTTTTATTAAAAAACGGAAAGTGCAAGCTTTTGGCATAGATGTAAAGATTTAATATACCAACTGCCTCATTAGAGGCAGTTGGTAATTATAAATTGAGAATCTTGGTTTTCACAAGAAAGAATTCCTTTCCAGAGATAAAATCAAAAAAGACTTATTCCGGAGCTACGGCAACAAATGCAATATTTGAATTACCATGTACAAATTCGAGTACCTGAACCGCATCATCAACTGCAGCTGTAAAACCATCTACATAAGTTAAAGGAACACCTTCCCAACGGTACATGAATAGTCCCCGATCTTCCATTGATTTTAAAACCGATACAGGGTCTCCTGCTGGGATGTAAACTCCATCTATATAATTGTAAAATTGAAGTAATCTGTTTTTAAAGGTAGCTTCTCTGTCATACACGAAAGGACCATCAGTTTTATCGCAAGTGCCGAAATCCCAATAATACTTTTTGTTATTGTTAAAATCATATTCATGTTCGTTCTCAATAGGGAAATCACCGACACAATTTATAAAGCCATCAATGTAAACAACTTCATCAATATTAACTGTACCTGTTTTGTCAGATCCAGCTGCAAAACAAGAAGAAGCCAGCATATACGGATTTATACCAGAATCAGCAAGTTTCGTTAGTTTACCGCCAAATCCATTATTCATTAACTCCTGATACATTGCCATACTTTCTCTGGGAGAATCAATTGTTTTGGTAATTGTAAGAACTCCATCAACTGTATTCCATATCGTAATTCTTCCACAGAAATCAAGACTAAATGCTTCGCCGGCATTAATTACTTTTAAAGCTTCACCCATTGCTTGATCAAGTACTGATTGTGGAGATCGAACTATGTTTAATCGACCAAAGTCAACCGGAATCGCTTTTGTCGGATCAACAAGTCCGCCTTCTGCATCTAGTTCCAATGGTAATCCATCTATATCAATAGGTTGAACAAAAAATTCATCCTCACTTTGCATTGTATTGAGATCTAAATCAACCCAAGTCATATTTGGTTTACCTATCTCATCTCTATCCAATACATATAAATCTCCATAGTCTCCGCCTCTGGTGGTACCTGACTGATCATTTCCTTTAATGTGCGGATTAGCACCTGTGTTGCCACCTGCCCATGCGGGACGGTCGGAATCTTCATCTCCTCCTCCTCCTCCGCCGCCACCTTTACCTCCTTTACTTAGTTCAGAGTCCACATTACGAGAGGACAAATCGTCTAGAGCATCATTACAGCTAATTGCAAATAATAACATTGCAACAAATAAAATTGTGGTTTTAAGTTTAGTCATCATTTTTTTGAAATTTGGTTGTTGGAAATTATTTGACAAGGGGTTTTCAATAGTTTTTTTTCATAGGCTATTTTTTTAGGATTTTAGAAATGTGTATTTGCATTTTTCTCCTAACTAAAGTACCTTTTATGATGGATATAATCAATACCTAAAAGACTGATTTTAAGGATTTTAAAGTAGTAAAGCGCCTACAAAAAAATAGGAGTAAATCTACTCCTTATAGGTATAATGATGGGAATGAGAACAATAAAATATCATACAATAAGCGGTATCGATGCGTACAACCAATACAGAAATCATCGTTTTTTCCATTAACTAAATTTTCACGGCAGGCATATCTTACCAGGGCCAATAAATTTTTGGCACCAAATTTTTTCATTAGGTTTTTTCTGTGCGTCTTTACCGTCAACTCGCTGATATGTAGTTTTTCTGCTATCCTTTTATTGGAATTCATTTTTATAAGTAGGCCAAGTATTTCCTTTTCCCTTGCTGTGAAACGATAATTGTCGTCCTGTTTTGTATTTTCGCGTAAATTGTATAAAACCTGTGATGTAATGGAAGTGCAGATATATTTTTCATTTTGCATTATTTTTCCGATAGCAGTTTCCAGATCTTTTTTTCCACAAGTATGAAGTAAATAACCCCCAATACCAGTATTTAACATATCGACCATCATGCCATTTTTAATGAGATCACTGATCAATAATATTTTTAGATCTCTATTGAGCCTCATGATTTCTTTTAAATACTCAATACTATCACATCCGGGGTAAATCAAATCCAGAATAAGGAAATTATGTTTGCCTGATTTTAGTTCACTTATTACTTCTTTACCATTTTCAATGATATCCACAGTGTATGATGGATACAGGTCATTTATCATGCTTTTATATCCTTCGACGCAAAGTTTATTATTGTATCCTATTAAAAAGGAAATTTGGGTTGATGAATTTTCCATAGAAATAAATTTAATAGCGATAGGATTAAGCCGATTAACAAATTGAGTTCTCAGTTTGTGGGGAAATTATCTGCTTATGAAAAAAAAACAAAAAAATATGCATCCTAGTTCATTCATAGGAAATTTTTCTTAGTAAAAAATATTTTTATGTTTTTTATACCAAAATCTGATTATTATGGAATATCACTCAATGGCATAGATTTATTCCCAAAATACATGGACGCTATAATCACTGTAATCATAAATGGAGTTAAATCCGGTTTCAAGTGTATAAACATACGTATTGCCGGACCTGATATCAGGTAAATTAATGTTTATAGTTTGAATCTCCCGATTACCCTTGAAGAAGATGATTTCGGCCTGAACATTATACGCTTTTATTCCACCTGTATTCTGAAAATCCATTTCTAACCACGTATGATAAATTGCTTCTTCATAAACTAAAACTCCATTTATCCAGGTTTCATGGACAATTTCCTTTGTCTCATATTCGTCAATATTCCCAATTTCCACGTAGGATGGATTCATATCAACTTCAACTATACAACCTGACAGGGGTATTAACAGTGCGAGAATGATAGTATAACCTTTCATTTTAATTTTATTTGGTGATGATTGGGTTCTTCCAAGATTGATGCCAGAATGGTTAATGGATGGATCCGATTTATAAAGGGAGATAATTACACCGGTTGATTGGACAATAGGATGTCCGATCCTTTTGTTTGGAGCTTTGGCTTGATAACAAAATTTGCAAAATAGTATTGTTCAAGTCTGAGTCATTTTATCTAAATTGAAATGAAATTAAATTCAATTACTTCAGAGGCATAAAATATTGTATTTCGGGAATCTATATACTAACAATGAAAAGAAAAGAAGCTATAAAATTGATGACTGTTGGTGTCGCTGCCAGCACAATTATAACACCGGCTTTGGCACATTTTTCTAATAAAATATCCAATACTACCATGAGTTTAAAAGGAAACATCAATCACTCGGCATGCAGATGGTGCTACAACGACATTCCAATGGAGCAATTTCTGGATGGAGCAAAAGAGATCGGCCTTAAAGGGATTGATCTACTTGGACCGGATGAATGGCATTTGGCTATTGACAAAGGCATGACGTGCTCTATGTCCACCGGAGATAAGTTTGGGATTACAAAAGGATTTAACGATCCATCACTTCACCAGGCTCTATTTGACAACTACGCTAACTTGATTCCAAAAGCAGCTGATTTGGGTATAAAAAACATTATTTGTTTTTCCGGGAATAGGAATGGTTTGAATGATGATCAGGGTTTAATAAACTGCGCTAAAGGATTGGAGCCTGTGGTTGAACTGGCGCAAAAGCATGGAGTTTATATCGTAATGGAATTGCTAAATAGTAAAGTTGATCATCCAGATTACCAATGTGATCATACTCCATGGGGAGCTGCACTTTGCGAAATGGTTGGATCCGAGCATTTCAAATTGTTGTATGATATTTACCACATGCAGATTATGGAAGGGGATGTGATTGCCACTATTCAGAAATATCATAAATACATCAATCATTATCACACTGGAGGTGTTCCAGGGCGACACGAAATTAATGAAACCCAGGAATTGTACTACCCTGCAATCATGAAAGCGATCGTGGAAACTGGTTACAAAGGATTTGTGGCACAGGAGTTTGTGCCTACATGGGAATTTCCCATGAAAGCTCTGGCTAAAGGAGTGGAGATTTGCGATGTGTAAAATAGGGAATAGGTTTTTGGTAGAAATTCAATGGCCTTATTTCTCCCACACAAACGTATAAGTATATTTCAAGATAAAGCTGTTCTGGTCGATCATGGGTAGATTGGGATATTCACGCAATAGGTTTGTATTATAACCACCGTTGAATACAAGGTAAAAATCGTTGCCTTCCTTAGGATTATATCGGAATCGAACATTATTTACACCAAAACTATCACTGCTATTGTATTGGAAAAAGACAAGTAAAGATAATTTTGTTGTAAAAGTGAGTTCGGTCCTTAAGCGAGCAAGATGGGCTTTGAAATATTGATTTCGCTCTTCTATATCTACCTGGCTATATTGATAATCCAACCCAAGTTTTAAAATGGAAGATGGCCTGAAAGTAATTTCTGCCGGTCCAAAAGTCACCATTTTTCCATCGTAGTATGTACCTAATTTGTATTCAGCCCGTATTGAAAAAAGCTTATTAGATGGTGTATTGAATGCACCACCCAGGGTGGTGTAATTATAGGTGCCAATTGGGAAATATGCATCATCGGAAAGTTCAAATGGCTCTACCAGGGATTCAAAGTTACTTGAAAGTTCAAACCTTGCCTGATAACCTATTTTCATCCCAAAATTATAATTCAATGTGATATTTGATATATCCGTTTTAAAATCTTCATTTCGTTTATTTTGCCAGGTCCAAAGCGTTATTTGTTGATTGAGCATTTTCTTATCTTTCTGGTTATAAATCCACCCATAGCTTAAGGAACCAAAACCTCTCGAATAGTTTTCCATGAGTTCAAAGCCCATTTCCGGATCGTAAAACTCACCAGCCCTGGACAACATAAACTCATAGCTGAAGCCAACATTTGAACGGTTTTGCCAATTGAGGTAAAGTTTTCCGGCATTATAAAAGGAGTTATTAGTCGGGTTATCACTGTCAAATGTCTGGGTGTAGTTAGCAGTTAGAAAGTCATTTCGAAATGGATTATAAATGAGATCAATAGCAGTATTAATGTTATACATACCATTGACATCAATTTTGCTGGTCATCATTCCACCTGCATAGCTGGTTTTATTAAATACTTGTTTTCTTACCCGAAATACGCCCTGGTTGGTTGATGCTAAATTGACAAGAGAATCCGTATCTTCATCAGTATAAGCATGTTTGGTTGTTTGCATATCCATGAACCCCAAATCATAATTGCCTGCGCGACCAACCAGCCTGGCTCCAGCAATGATTGGAATAATTTCACCTTCAACCAGTCCAATTCTTCTACTATAAAAAAGTTGATCCATAAACCCAGTCCGAATTGTGAAAATGCTGTTCCGTTCAAGGAAAAATTGTCGTTTTTCTGGGAAGAACAACGAAAATCTTGTGATGTTTACCATTTGATCATCTGCTTCCACCTGGGCAAAATCGGTATTGAAAGTGAGGTCCATGGTCATATTGCTTGTCAAAGAATATTTTAAATCTAATCCGGCATTTAGCTTTGGAGTAGTATTCAATTCGTATGCAGTACTGGTCTCATTCAGCTCATTTTTTTGTTCCAATCCCGCCAGCACATATGGAGTAATGTAAATAGGATTTTTTCTTTTGACACCGACAAAAACAATTTTTCTCGCCTGGGATGGTTTCCATATTCCAAACATGCCAAATTTGTTGGAAACCAGTGGGAAAGTATTCCATTCTTGTTTACTCACGATCGATCTCCAGATTGTCATCCCCATGCTGACTTCTTCATTTTTTACCTGGAACCGTAGGCTTGAAAGCGGAATGCGCATTTCTATACTCCAGATATGTTGACTTGTAGAAATCTGTACATCCCAAAAGGTATTCCAGCTTCTGTTAAAAGGCATCATTCCCATAATGGTTTGCGCATCATTGGCTATGGAGAAGTCAGATCGTAGTCCGGATGGATTTGTTTCAAAACAAAGGGCATTTTCATTATCGTTAAAGGTATCCAGCAGAATACCGAAGTTATCACTACCGCCATCAGCACCATCACGTTTTTTGGTTGTAACAGTGATTTTACCCCCATTTTCGTAATGTAAGCGTGCTCCCAAATAAAGGTATTCATCATCGAATGTCATAAAAATTTCGGATTGCTCAGAAGCTTTTTGGCCGTGATTTGGCCGAAACATAGCCATTGGAATTTGTTCCGCATTCTCCCAGAGCGCTTCATCGCAAATCCCATCAAAGTTTAATGATTCTGAGGTTTTGTGAATTTTCAGGCTATTTTGGTTGTCTTGAGCAGATAACAATGCAACAGATAGTACAAAAAGTAAACATGCAATAGGTATTGATTTATACATGAAAAAATTATTTACTGTATTCTTATAAAATTAACTAAAATCTGGTTTTATGCTATCTTGATTATATTCACTTTTTCTATAAATGAATAAACATTTTTTTTAAGGCATTACCTTTATTGAAAGAAGCTGATTAAATTGAATTTTCATAAACCAATAAAAACCAACGGAAAAGAATTTTTTAACTTTTAATTTGCTAAACATGAATAAATCCAGAAGGAATTTTTTAAAAAGCAGTGCGCTTGCAGTGGCAGGAGCTTCGCTATTGTCCGAAAATCTGTTGGCTGCTAAGGCCAAAAATGAAATTCTCGGAGTTCAATTGTATTGTGTAAGAGATGAAATGAAAGCCGATCCACTAGGTACGCTTACCAAACTGGCTGAAATGGGGTATAAAAATGTTGAACATGCCAATTACGTCGACAGGAAATTTTATGGTTATTCCGCAAAAGAATTTAAAAAGGTATTGGACGACCTTGGATTGAAAATGCCAAGTGGACATACCGTGATGGGTAAAAATCATTGGGACTTTGCGAAAAAAGAATTTACTGATTCATGGAAATACACCATTGAAGATGCCGCAGCGATGGGGCAGAAATACGTCATAAGTCCATGGCTGGATGAAAGTCTGCGAAATACCTATGATGATTTTGTCGGCTTTATGGAAGTATTTAATAAATCCGGGGAGTTGTGCCAGAAATCCGGGATGAAATTTGGGTACCATAATCATGATTTTGAATTCAGTCAAAAACTTAACGGCCAGATCGTATTTGATCTTATCATGCAAAAAACAGATCAGGACAAGGTTGTTTTGCAACTTGACATGGGCAATATGTATATCGCTGGTGCAATTGCATTGGATATTGTAAATAAATATCCAGGGAGATTTGAAAACATCCATGTGAAAGATATGATCAAAAGCGATGGAGAAGAAGGATATGAAAGTACGATTTTAGGTAAAGGTCTTGTTAATACGAAAGATGTAGTTGATTTGAGCAGGAAAAAAGGAGGGACCAAAGTATTTATTATCGAGCAGGAATCCTACCAGGGGAAAATGCCAATAGATTGTATGAAAGAAGATCTCGGCATCATGCATAAATGGGGATATAAATAAGTATTTTTCAAAAGAACTTTTAACGGGCTACAACGATCAATTGTAGCCCGTTTTTTATACTTTATCGGGGAGTAAAAATGGAGCTCTATACATTTTAGTGAGGTAACTATCCGCCTCAGGATTGTCTATAAACTTTTCATCATTTGGATTAAAAAGAAGTGTTTTGTTTAACCTACTGGCTATATTCCCTAAATGACAAAGTGAACTGGAAAGATGCCCCTGAAGAATATCAGCGTGGAGATCTTGCCATTTACCGGTCCGTACACAATCGATAAAATTTTTAAAATGGTTTAGTACTGCATCGGCAGTTTCAGGATTATCATCCTTGAAACTTGGGCCTTTAGTCTCTTTGTAACTTGAATACCCGGATGGCTGAATTTGTATGTCACTTAAGTATGCTTCACATCCACCTTCATCTTCACTTTGCATATTTAGCCACCCTTTTGAACCATAAATTAAGTTGCCAACTTTAACGCTTCCCTGATCGTTTGACCCAAGTCCGTTGACCTCAAATTGCAAGATTTTTCCATCTTCATATTCAAATTCAAGTTGCTGGATATTAGGGGTCTCCTGGTCAGAATCCCAAACAACATATTTTCCTAGACCTTGAATTCTGACTGGGTGAGTATTTTTTTGCAAGGCCATCCTGGCCATATCAGCCTGATGTATTCCCTGGTTTCCAAAATCTCCATTTCCGGTGTCCCAGAACCAATGCCATTTGTAGTGGAAACGATTTTTATTGAATGGTCGATACGCTGCCGGACCACGATGTTTATTCCAATCAACTCCTTCAGGTATTTCACTATCCATTACATGTCCGATGCTACCTCTGGGTTTTAGACAAAGGCCTTTCGCCATATAAATTTCTCCAAGTTCACCTTTATGAAGATAATCCATCGCATTCATCATGGAGTAACTGCTTCTCGCCTGGGTACCCGTCTGGACAACTCTGTTGTATTTCCTGGCTGCTTCTACCATTTTTCTCCCTTCTTGAAGGGTATGAGATATTGGTTTTTCCACATAGACATGTTTGCCTGCCTGGCAAGCCCAGATTGTTTGCAGTGCATGCCAATGATTTGGAGTGGCAATGGATACAGCGTCTATATCAGGATTGTCAAGTACTTTTCGGTATTCCGTTTCGGTTTGAGGTTTAAATCCGGTAAGTTTTTCAACTTCTGAAACAGCCTCTGGGAAAAGTCGTTGATCGATATCACATAGTATTGCAATTTTTACATTTGGAATTTCAGCTAAAGCCCGAATATGATCTTTACCCCGGCTTCGAATTCCAATAACGGCAATATTGATGGTGTCACTTGCTTTTTGCTTTCCAATTGATGGTTGAATAAAAGGAGCACTGACGATGACACTAGCAGATGCTGCTGTCGATTTTTTAATAAAAGATCTTCGGTCAAGATTATTCATAATTATTGGAATTAACTCATTTAAGTTGAAATGATTAAGTTAATGAATAAATTATTAAAGTGAATAAAATAAGAGCGAATTTGCTTTTTGGATTTTAAAAATTGAATTGAAGAGATTGGCCAAGTAATGATCCAAAATGGATTTTGAACAGTTTTTTTATTTCCGAAAAAATAAAAATGAGGCCAATTACAGATGTGTAATTAGCCTCAAGTGATTTTTTAATTAATGATACTTGCGGTATCGACAGCCTGGAAAAAATGTGTGGATTTCCCATTATTCAATGTCCATACATGAGTGGCATTGGCCTTAAAAGGTTTGCCCGTTGCTTTCCAGACACCTTTGTAGTATCCAACCATAACCACTTTATTCCCGCTTGCAACAAATTCTTTAACTTCAATATTGAATCCTTCGTAATGTACAGGTATTTGTGCAAAGACATCCTGAACGACCGCTTCAGGGCCTATCGATATTCCGTCTCCTTTTACAAATGGAAAACCATTGCATTCACTCCATTCGATTTTTGGATCAAATAAAGTCAGAACTTCTGGTACATTTCCCTCGGCGAAGAGTTTATAACCCTTCTGGATAATTTCTAAATTGTTCATGGGTAATTGGTTTAATAGGTTTATAATGAATAATTGAAAAATCATCAAAGAAATACTATTGGTTTCCCATAATGATTAATTCAATTTGGAATGTACATAATTATTTTATCATCTGAAATATCCGCAAACATAAAATAGATAGGTTAACCCTGTCCGAATGAAATATTATTTTGAAAATCCATATCAACCAAAGATCTGTTTTAGATGATGGTTTTGATGGTCAAGGTAATCAGTAATGACAAATTGTGCAGTCACGTCTTCCCCCCAGTTTAATATGGATTTCAGATGATTTTCAGGAAAGTTTTTTAAAATATGAACAAATTGTTTGTGAAGTGCGATCCAAAGTCCTAATACCTCCTCAAATTTCCTGTCCTGGTAATGCTGGTTTTTCACCCATTCATCCTGATTGTAAATGATATACGGTTTAATTTCGTATTGAACTCGAATTATTCTGTTCAGATTATTAAAACAGCTATCGCACAAATGGCCAAGGATCTCTTTTTTGCTCCATTTGTTTGGCGATGGTTTAGCATTTATTTCATCTATTGAAAGGGTATTGAATTTTGATGGGACCACCTCCAACAGTGTCGAGATTTTTCGAATTACATTTTCTACTTCTTCCATGATTTTACTGTTTTTTCGATATTAATTTTAAAGTTAAATTTATCTCTAATGGAAATAAAATAATGATTTTTTTTTGTGACCAAATTTTTTCAAGATTCGTTTGTTCAAAAGAAAGATTTTTCTGGAATATTAATTATTGAAGTTAATCTAATAACTAAGCGGATGATGGATTTACAATGATATTTTATCCTACAAACTTTTCTTAAAAGAAGCTATGAGTCATACAAAAATAGGATTGGGTTCAACCGGATAACCATGGCAATTGTAAGTATGGCATAGTTTTAATAAATTAAAATGGCAGTTAATTCCTTTCGTTAAAATAATTTTTTGCACTATCCAAATGGCTCCAAAACTTTCGAAACAACAATTGCTTACCCTTACTGCCCTGGGGATTGTTTATGGGGATATTGGCACTTCACCTTTATATGCTTTCCGTGAGTGTTTCAACGGCAAGCATGCGACGACGTTATCGATAGATAACGTCTATGGAATTTTATCATTGATATTTTGGTCATTGATATTGGTTATAAGCATTAAATATCTTTTCGTGGTGATGAAGGCTGACCACCATGGCGAAGGAGGAGTTTTAGCCTTGATGCAATCAGCTTTATCAAAAAAACCATTATCAAAATATGGGAGATTCTTCATTTTAACTATTGGCTTATTCGGCGCAGCATTATTATATGGAGACGGGATATTGACTCCTGCTATTTCGGTACTAAGTGCTGTGGAAGGTCTGGAATTAATAAACCCCTCTTTTGAGCAATGGGCGGTTCCGCTTACTATCGTTATTTTGGTCATTCTCTTTGCAGGTCAGC
>JAHEMV010000621.1 GCA_024643455.1 Cytophagales bacterium | reverse complement strand
GCTGATACTTTGGTATCCTTGAGTTTTCCTGAATGAGGTGCTCCGTATTCATACCCAAATATACAAGTACTCAGATTTTTTTTGACTAATATCCAATTTGGTATAATTCAAAATAGTTTATTTGTGTGCATTCACGTATTTCATTTCTGATTTGATGATATGCGATTACTTTAAAAAACATTGATGCTAATTTGATATTAGTCCAGGTTGACGGGATGGTATGAATCGAGATAATGCAATTAATATTTGAATAAAAATAAAACTAATGAGAAAAACTGAAAAGCAGAAAATGCTCAGTGGCGAATTTTATAGTTCCCGTGATCCGGAACTACTGGAAATGTATCATAAAGCGCGTAGGTTGATATTACTATACAATGCTTCAGATAGCAAAGACAGCGATGGGAGGAAGCAAATCCTTTCAGATTTATTAGGAGAGGTAGATGATGGAGTTTGGATTGAAGCACCATTCTTTTGCGATTATGGTGTCAATATTTCAATTGGTGAGGGAACATTTGTAAACACAAACTGTATGTTTCTTGATGACAATACGATAACAATAGGGAAAAATGGATTGATAGCACCTTATGTACAAATATACACGGCATTGCATCCATTGCAGGCTTCGGAGCGCATTCATAAAATACAGGGAGGATCAACCTATAAAACTTCAACCAAGCCCGTAAGAATTGGTGACAATGTATGGATCGGAGGGAATACTGTTATCATGCCCGGCGTAACGATTGGCGATAATGTAACTTTAGGAGCTGGTTCCGTAGTAACAAAGGATATTCCTGATAATAAATTGGCTTTTGGGAATCCTTGTAAAATCATCAAAGATCTATAATATGAATTTTTTGCAATCTATACCTGCGCCAGTATTTGAAATCATAGGCATTTTTGCTGGACTTACTGCATGCTTTGTGGTAGCACTTCAGGTTTGGAAAGAATATAAATCTAAACTTCCAAGCAGCCTATCCATGGGATTTGTTTTTGGTTGGGTTTTTATTTATGGATTTTGGGGGCTTTATGGCCTCCGCTTTGAAACGATGGCATTATGGTTGACAAATGGAATTGCTTTAACACTACAAATTGGTCTGAGTATCGTTGTAGTAAAGAAAAGAAAACGTCAAACTAAATGATATCAGCAATCAAATGGAAGATATATGAAAAGGCTTAACTAATAATATTCCACACACCTGGTAAAAAAAGAATTTATAAGTCAATTACAGTTTTTTCGATTTTCTATTGAAGACATACCCCACTTTAATCGAGTTGGTAAAATGCTTATTTTCAATAGAGGTACTCGATTTCACCTCGTTGCTCAGGTTGCTCACAAAATTCATCTCCATTTCAAATGCCAGCGAAATTCTGTTGTTTAGCAAAAATTGAATCCCACCGGTCGTAAATATTCCGAGACCAAAAGTATTTTCTGATTTGGGAAAATCCTCGTAATAAATTCCAGGCCCTACGCTCAAATAAAATACCTGATACTTGAAATTTTGAAGAAGAGCAGATATTGGATAAAACTTGTAATCAAATTTGAGGTAATACAAATCATTTCCGTTACGCATAAATCCTGCTCCTATTTCATTGGTGACAAAGTTATTCTGCGTAGAATTTTCCAAATCCAAGTGAAATGAAAAGTTTCCATCTTCCTGGAAAGGCATAAAATCAGCAGCATAACCCACTTTTGCTATCCGGGATTTTAAAACCTGGGCCTGGGAAATATTAAAAATCAAGAAAGAAAAGATAATTAGTAGCGTTTTTACATATTTCATATTTTAAATGATTACGAATAGAACCTAATAAATATAATAAAAAACCATTATTGACGCAAAACAAAGGCTATAAAGTATAGACAACATTGATGGCTAAATGGTTTAATGGTAACCTTCATAAAAAAGAATTATTAAACGCAAAATTTTCACAAAGTAAAAAAAGGTCAGGGATAGCATAGTTATGCTCAATTATGGAGTGCAACCGTGACCCGGGAAAAAGGTCATTGTTTTTCCAATTCAATACTTTATTTGTTTCGATATTAAAGTCTGCGGGTTGAATTTCTTTCAATGAGTTCAGTTTCTAAAATACGGGTCTCCGTAACAAAACTTTCTTTGTTTTCAATATGCTTAAGTAACAGGTGTGCGGCAGTTTCTCCCATTTCAAAAGAGGGCTGAGAAATAGTAGTTAAACTAGGTTCAATAAGTTTTGCAAAGGGTTCGTTGGTAAAACCAATCACTGAAACATCTTCGGGGATTTTGTATCCAGCACTTTTTAATACGGCCATTGCGCCATATGCTGCTGCATCGCAAACGGTAAAAAGACCGTCTACTTTTTTCCCCGTTTGCAATATCTTTTCCATAGCTTCTTTTCCATCCTCGATCGTAAAGTCGCAGGAGACTACTAAATCTTCCTCATATCCAAGACCGTATTTTTCCAGCGCTTTTCGAAATCCCTCTTTTCTATCGATACTCAGCTGTAGGTTCATTGGCCCGGCAATGTGAGCAATATGCTTGCATCCACAATCGATCAGGTGTCGTGTTGCTTTGTATCCACTTTTAAAATCATCCAGAACCACCTTGCTGGCTATAATTTCTTTACTCACCCGATTGAAAATAACGAGTGGTGTTTTTCGAAGATTCAATGAGTTGAGGTGTTCAAAATCACTGGTTTCTTTCGAAATGGCAACGATCAATCCATCAACCCGGCTTGATACCAGCGATTTAATACTTTTAATTTCATTTCGATAGGTTTCATTGGTTTGGCAGACCATTACATTATATCCAGCCTGATTTGCCACTTTGTAAATACCGCTCAGTGCCTCAGAATAAAAATGAATCATGAAATCCGGAATGATGACACCAATGTTATAAGAACGCTTTTTTACCAGGCTCTGGGCTATTGGATTTGGAAGATAATTTAATTCTTTCGCAA
>JAHEMV010000134.1 GCA_024643455.1 Cytophagales bacterium | reverse complement strand
TCAAGATCCGAGATTTCGAAACCGATTTATATTTCCAAATCCATTTATTTTCCAAATGAGAAATTTGAACATTCGCCATACTTGACTGACTTGTTGTTACGGTATAACCTTGTCGTTCGAGGGCTCGTTTTGTCCAAAATATTCCAACTTCATCTCCTTGAATACCAATTTCAAGACTGTGTGATTCTAAAACCTTAAAAACTCCGTGACTTTTATCAAAAGTTATCCCTTCTCTTGTAAAAGCCCTACCAAAAACATCATTGAGTACAAGGTCTTCAGGTGTACCAGAATACGTGATATTTTCGGCTGTCATCAACCAGATTTTATCGGTAGCCTGCAGTGCTAAATCCAATTCATGGGTAGACATGATGATGGTTTTTTTTGTTTCTCTTGCAAGTTTCCTCAATAATCGAATGATGTCTATTCGATTAGGAAGGTCTAAATGTGCTGTTGGCTCATCCAGTAAAATCACCGGAGTATCTTGTGCAAGTGCTCGTGCAATCATCACCTTTTGCCTTTCCCCATCACTTAATTCGTGAATACTTTTGTAGGTAAGGTGACCAACACCTGTATTATCTATTGCCCGGTTAATTATCTTTTTGTCCTCAGTATTCAAATTCCCTAACCAACCGGTGTATGGGATCCTACCAAGAGCAATGAGTTCAAAAACCGATAAATTTCCATAACCAATCCGATCCGTAAGTACAACACTTAAATATTTGGCCATTTGCTTTTTATGAATACTGGAAATATCCTGGTTTAGGATCGTTATATTTCCATGCAATGCTGGCAGTATGCCTGCCATAGTTTTTAAAAGTGTAGTTTTTCCAACACCGTTAGGCCCAAGTAAACCAATCAATTCTCCAGTTTCGATGGCAATATCGATCGGCCCTGCAACTTTAGTCACCAGGTTCTTTCTTGGCGTGTATCCTATTTCAAGGTTCAATATTTCCAAGGCAGGATTCTCCATCAAAACGCAGTTCGTAAGTTTCTACTTTTCAAAATCACCCAAACTACAATCGGAGAACCCAATAATGCTGTGATGGCATTGATTGGCAATGAAATCTGGCTTCCCGGTAATTGTGCGATGATATCACAGGCCAGCATCAGCATTGCTCCAATAATCAAGGAAGCTGGAATGAGTATTCGATGGTCCGATGTTCCCAAAACTGATCTTGAAATATGAGGAACAGCGATTCCTACAAAAGCGATCGGCCCGCAAAAACCGGTCACAGCCCCAGCCAATAAACTGGTTGTAAGAATGAGAAAAAATCGTGTAAACCGGATATTCAAACCAAGGCTTCGCGCATAATTTTCTCCCAGCAAAAGGGTATTTAAGGATTTGGAACTGGTAAACGCCATTACTAATCCAACAATTATCACCATGGAAAAAATACCCAATTGACTTGATGTTACTCCTCCGAGACTGCCAAAAGTCCACATCAGATAATCTTGAATTTGTTCCGGATCACTGAAGTATTGCCAGATGCTTACAACTGAAATGGAAATATTCCCGATCATGATACCTACAATTAATAGCGAAATATTATCCTTAAGTCGAACACTGATCAACAAAATCAGCGACATCACCATCCCTGCTCCTAATGCAGAAGCCATTACAATTAGCCAGCTCCCACCGACTCCAAGTTGTCGTATCGCATATAAGCTGGCTGCACCTCCACCGGAAAGCATCACCAGGGCTACACCAAGACTGGCACCAGCTGTAATGCCCAAAACTGATGGCCCAGCAAGCGGATTGTGAAAAAGGGTTTGCATCTGAAGTCCTGCCACAGCTAAGGCGCTACCTGCAAGAATCGCACTTAAAGCCTTTGGAAGTCGAATCATAAATATGATTTTATACCAGAGCTCATTTTCAACTTCAAGGCCACTGAGTATTTTCAACACATCCAAAGGAGGAATATGTACTGAGCCCAAACCCAAATCAAGTGAAAATAAAACAAGGCAAATTAATATTGAAATAAGCAAAAATATGCCCTTTGACCTGCTTATCCAGGAAGGTTGATTTATAGGAGGATTGTTTTGCAGCGTTTTCATTTTAATCAACTTGTCTGTAATAAACCAGTTGATGCTCCGGCAACAACCCTGGGTTAATTATCCTAATTAAATCAGCGAGTATGATGTGCGGATTGGTAATCCCAGACTCCCAATAATCGTTTGCCGATGTTCTGACTACGCGATTATTATTGTTATATATTTTTCCGGTTTTGATTGGCAGGAAATCCTTTAGCCGTTCATCTTTAGCTATAATTTCCTCTTTTGTGAAAGCAAAATCAGGATTTATCCAAAAGTCAGCATTTAGTCCCCTCGCATATACCGCTTCAAAATCAATTTGAATTCCACCAGTTCCTTTTTCCTCTGACCATAAATAATTGGCACCGGCATCATATAGGACATTACTTATATAGGAATTCCCTCCAGGAACATACCACGCTCCCTTGTAAGGAAGGTTGCATAAAATAGTCGCTCGATTTTCAATGTTTGCAGTCAGTGATTTCAGTCTTTTATATTCATTTTCGACTTTCATAAATTTTGTATCACACAGATCTTCCGAATCTGTTAATGCTGCAATTACCTTTACCCATTCTGCTCTTCCTAATAATGTAGATTCTTGCCAGTCGGAAAAAACCAAAACCGGAATTCCCAAATCTTCCAGGACCTGTTGGCTTTTATTAGGGGTATTTGGGAAACCTACTGTTATCACAACAGCAATGCCGAGTTCAAGTAACTTTTCCTTGTCCAGGGATTCTCCATAACCCACTTCAGGTACCAATCCATTTTGCGCCTCTGTATAAATTTGTTGATCATAGACATATTTTGCTTCGGATATAGCCTTTAATCGATTTGTCGCTTCGCAGAACTCGAAAAAAGCCAGGTACGAGGAATGCAACAAAGCAATGCGATCAACCGGGGTTTCTATTTGTTGATAAGCACTAAATTTTAATGGAACAATCGCTCCTTTTTTATGAAATACATAACCTAATGTATCTGCTGAATCATTGTAATGACGCAGTATGTGTAGAATTTTGAACCCATCGTAATTAACCAAATCAAATCCTACAGCATGATGAATAGTTGAGTTTCGTAAACCTTGTTTGATTGCTAAGGCTTCTTCATGGAAATTGGATACTTTCTTCGACTGACAACCACATACAAATAAGGAGCATAAAAAAATAATGCCGATAAGCGTTTTAAAAATAGTTGTAACCTTAAAAAAGTGATCTCTCATGATATTTGTGCTTTAGCCCCGAAGCATTTTCACTATGGCAGGTCTTCTGACTTTCCCTGATTTGATGTCCTTCCCACCCCGACAAGCCGGGGCAGTGGATTATGAATTGATCAAATCTCTAAATGGGATTACAGCAGCGGGAACTGTTTCGGATTTTCACCGAATTCCCTTTTAATGCCTCACAGCCGTATGCCGATCAGCAACCATAATTCGATACAATATTAGCACGTAAATATGTTTAAATGAAAGAAAAGGTGCATTTAATTTTAGGATTAAATAATTAAAATTCTAGTCACTTAAAGTCTGCCAAAATTTATAAACAAAATTATCCATTCTGCTTCAATTGAGATAAAATGGATACAGTTGAATATTTTTTTGATCGATCAGTCAATACCCTGGAGAAAAAAAGTGAAAGTATTTTTATACTTCTGGTTATAGCCTCATGAAGTTTTTACAAAAAGACGGGCATAAATTATACTATTCTAAAATATGATGACATCCGGTACATTTTTTTTCATATTCAAAACTGGATATAATTTTATATTCACTAAATTGCGCCCCTAAAAATTACATAACCATTTATCCAATAATCAAACTATACTTTTTCAAATAGGGAACTCTATGTAAATCATAGAATTTTTGAAGTATAAATATTTGTCTAAAATAAATAAAACATGAGTAATACAAAGTATGTCTATTTTTTTGCTGCCAACCAATCTGAAGGTAAGGCAGAAATGAAAAACCTGCTAGGTGGCAAAGGTGCCAACCTTGCTGAAATGTGTAATATTGGCGTTCCGGTACCTCCGGGATTTACCCTTAGTACCGAAGTATGTACTGCATACTATGACAACAATCGTAACTATCCTGCAGGTCTCAAAGAAGAAGTTGAAGCTGCTATAGCTAAAACTGAAAAAGTATTGGGTAAGAAATTTGGAGATGCAAACGATCCATTGCTTTTCTCAGTACGCTCTGGTGCACGTGTATCGATGCCAGGCATGATGGATACAGTACTAAATCTTGGTATCAACGAAAAAATTACGGAAGGTCTTGCCAAATTATCTGGCAATCCAAGATTTGCATGGGATTCTTTTAGAAGGTTTGTGCAAATGTACGGTGATGTCGTACTTGACCTTAAGCCAGTAAATAAAGAAGATGAAGATCCTTTTGAAGTGATCATCGAGGCAAAAAAAGAAGAAAAAGGAGTAGAACTCGATACTGAATTAAGCACTGAAGACCTTAAAGAATTGGTCTCTGAATTCAAAGCTGCTATCAAGGAAAAAACTGGTAAAGACTTCCCTGAGAATCCTATGGAGCAACTTTGGGGTGCGATCGGTGCAGTTTTCGGAAGCTGGATGAATGACAGAGCTAAAACCTATCGAAACCTCAATGGAATACCAGCTGAGTGGGGAACTGCTGTAAACGTACAATCGATGGTATATGGTAACATGGGCGAAGATTGCTCTACAGGTGTGGCCTTTACCCGTGACCCGGCAACTGGTAAAAAAATATTTTATGGCGAATATCTGGTAAATGCTCAGGGTGAAGATGTTGTAGCTGGTATCAGAACTCCTCAACCGGTTAACAGCTCTACTAAGAGTGATCCGAGTCATAAGACACTTGAAGAATTAATGCCTAAGCCTTATGGAGATCTGGTAGAAATCTACAAAAAACTCGAGAAGCATTATAAGGATATGCAGGATATCGAATTTACCATACAACAAGGTAGATTGTGGATGTTGCAAACAAGAAACGGGAAACGAACTGCTGAAGCTGCAGTTACCATCGCAGTGGATATGGTAAACGAAGGATTAATCGACAAGAAAACAGCGATCAATCGTGTTGCTCCAGAAGCATTAGACCAATTGCTACACCCGATGTTTGACCCTAAAGCTACTATAAATGTTATTGCTACAGGTTTGCCAGCTTCTCCAGGAGCAGCAACCGGTAGAATTGTATTCCATGCTGACGAAGCTGAAGAATGGGTAGAAAAAGGAGAGAGTGTAGTTTTGGTTCGTATCGAAACTTCACCGGAAGATATTGGTGGTATGCACGTGGCTAAAGGTATTCTAACCTCAAGAGGTGGAATGACTTCACACGCTGCAGTTGTTGCCAGGGGTATGGGAACATGTTGTGTTGCAGGATGTGGCGCAATAGAAATTAACTACAAAAAGAAAACCATGACGGTAGGTGGTAAGGTTTTCAATGAAGGAGACTGGATTTCACTTGACGGTTCTAAAGGACAGGTTATTGAAGGCAAAGTACCTACCATTGATCCTGTATTATCAGGTAATTTTGGCACTTTAATGGGATGGGCAGACGAAGTTCGCCACCTCAAGGTACGTACAAATGCTGACACACCTCATGATGCTGAAGTTGCACGAAATTTTGGAGCTGAAGGAATTGGCCTTTGCAGAACAGAACACATGTTTTTTGAAGGCGATCGAATCAAAGCAGTTCGTGAAATGATCCTTGCAGACAATGAAGCTGGTCGTAGAAAAGCATTAGCTAAATTACTTCCTTATCAAAGAGAAGATTTTTATGGCATTTTCAAAGCAATGCATGATCTCCCTGTAACCGTACGAACTTTGGATCCTCCATTGCATGAATTCCTACCTCATGATGATGCAAATCAACAAATCATGGCGGATGAAATGGGAATTACTTTGGATGAAGTGAAGGCAAAAGTACAATCACTCCACGAATTCAACCCTATGCTTGGACATAGAGGATGTCGATTGGGAATTTCTTACCCTGAAATCACTGAAATGCAAGCAAGGGCAATCATTGAAGCTGCCTGTGATCTCAAAAAAGAGGGTGTAAACGTTCTGCCTGAAATTATGATCCCATTGGTTGGCACCACTCCTGAATTTAAAAATCAAAAGAAAGTGGTTGTTGATACTGCTGATAAAGTAATGAAGGAGAAAGGAATAAAAGTTGACTATTTGGTAGGAACAATGATCGAAGTGCCTCGTGCAGCCATTACTGCTGATAAAATTGCTGAAGAGGCTCAGTTCTTCTCATTTGGAACAAATGACTTAACTCAAATGACCTTAGGTTTTAGTCGTGATGATGCTGGCAAATTCCTGAAAGATTATATTTCTAATGGAATTTTCAAGGAAGATCCGTTCCAGACATTGGACCAGAGCGGAGTAGGATTGTTGGTTGAAATGGGTGTTCAGAAAGGAAGGCAAACTAAATCTGATTTGAAAATTGGCATCTGTGGTGAGCATGGTGGAGATCCAAAATCAGTTGTTTTCTGTCATAAAGTAGGAATGAACTATGTGAGTTGTTCTCCATATAGAGTTCCAATTGCAAGACTTGCTGCCGCTCAGGCGCAACTCAATTTTGCAAGATAAGCTGAATTGAGTCTATAAAATTAAGGGCTGATCCTAATAGATCAGCCTTTTTTTATGATAAAAATCCTTGAAATTTTGCTGTCTGAATTTTCCATTTATATTTGTATAAGCTACCAAGTCGGATTATAATGCAAAAGATTTTTTTGACTAATACCCTTGAAAAACTAAAAAAGCTGGATTTAAAATCCTTAAATCGCAAAGCCTTTGTAGGTCTGGATGGGTACATCGATTTTATTCAACGGGCTGTAAAGTCACAGACTCAAAAAGGTCCCGAATATTTTAATACTATCACCGATTTCGCAAATCATATTGGTAAAGCCGCTGGTAAAAGTGCCCAGATTGAATTGGTTACGCAAGAAACTAAACTCGGTGGAAATGCCCCGATTATGGCTGATGCTTTAGCAAGTTTAGGGTGTGAAACAACATGTATTGGTAATTTTGGGAAGCTGGGAATACATCCAGTATTCCAACAAATTCATGCAAATGTAACTCTTTTGTCGATTGGCGATTCAGCTCTTACTAATGCACTTGAATTTCATGATGGGAAAATAATCCTTTCAGAAGTTGGACCTTTTAAACACTTAAACTGGAATTATCTTAAGAAAGATCCAGGACTTAAAACACTAATTGCTCAAGTGAATTCTTGTGCTTTGGTAGCATTGGTGGATTGGTGCAATCTCCCCTATTCAACGGATATATGGAAAGGAATTCTCCTGGATATACTGCCCAAAATCCATGGAAAAGAAAGGCATTTTTTCTTCGATATTGCGGATCCTTCAAGGAGGTCTGACGAAGAATTATTAGAGGCTTTAGATGTAATAGCAGGGTATAATAGTTATGGAAAAGTCACACTAGGGTTAAATGAAAATGAAACAGAAAAACTATATTCCTGCCTGAACAGGATAAATCACACGCCGGAAGAAGAAGATATATCACTTATTGAAAAAGGCACCTTTATTTTTAAAAATATCGATGTCTGGAATTTATTGATCCATCCTACCAATCGATCCATCTCAATTAATAATCAAGGCGTTTCGGAGCTTAATGGCAAGTACATTCAAAAACCAAAAATATCTACAGGCGGAGGTGACAACTTCAATGCTGGGTACTGCCTAGGACAATTACTAGAACTGGATGTAGAAACCTCCATGGTTATTGGAATGGCAAATAGTGGTGCCTATGTGCAAAATGGGAAAAGCCCAACAATGGATGATTTAATAGGATACCTTGCTCGATGGATCAAAGAAGTAAATTAATAAACTCAAAAAAGTAACTATGACGGGTTCGATTTTAAAAAAAATTTGGCTGTATGCAGGAGCACTCCTGTTTATTTTTTCTTCTTGTCAAAAAAAGGACACATCAAAATTTCAAACCGGAGACAATTGGCCAATTTATCTCGGGAATAAAAGCAACAGTCATTATTCTCCATTATTTCAAATCAATAAAGAAAATGTAAATCAGTTAAAGGTTGCCTGGGAGTATAAATCTGGTGATGCAGATCCAATAGGTAATACACAAATCCAATGCAATCCCATCATCATCGATGGTATAATGTATGGCTCTACTCCCAAATTGAAAATTTTTGCTCTTGATGCTGCAACAGGAAAACAAAAATGGATTTATGATCCTGCAGTCGCTACAAATTTTTCTCTAAACGTAAACCGCGGTGTCACATATTGGGAGGATGGGAATGACAAACGAATTTTATTTACTGCTGGGCCATATCTTTTTGCGCTAAATGCTGAAACAGGATATCCCATCCAGACTTTTGGCAGGTTTGGCAAAGCATCCCTGAAGTCTAAACTTGGCGAATGGGCACAAGAATTATATGTCGTATCTACTACACCCGGCATTATATTTCACGATCTTTTGGTACTGGGCACACGGGTTTCTGAAGGTGCTCAAGCTGCTCCGGGTTACATTAGAGCATACAATGTAAAAACAGGTGAAGTTGCATGGACATTCCGAACCATCCCAAAACCCGGAGAGTTTGGATATGATACCTGGCCGGAAGATGCCTATAAAACCATCGGAGGCGTGAATTCATGGGCTGGATTTGCACTGGACGAAGAAAGAGGCATCGTATTCGTGCCAACAGGGTCTGCTTCTTATGATTTTTACGGCGGGAATAGAAAAGGTGCTAACCTGTTTGCCAATTGCCTGATTGCCTTAAATGTAAAAACCGGTGAACGCATTTGGCATTTTCAGACAGTTCACCATGATGTTTGGGATAGAGATTTGCCTTCACCACCTAATTTAATTTCTGTTGTCCACGATGGAAAAAAAATTGATGCAGTAGCTCAAATTACTAAATCTGGTTTTGTTTATGTCTTCAATCGGGAAACCGGAGAGCCTCTTTTCCCAATTGAAGAACGGCCTGTAAAACAAACCGATCTCGAAGGAGAAGAAACCTGGCCGACCCAACCTTTTCCTGTGAAACCTCCACCATTTGCCGGGCAAGCACTTACATTTGAAAATATTACAGACATCAGCAAGGAATCACAAAATTTCATATCAGGAATACTTTCCAACGTGCGTACCGGCGAACAATTCATTCCTCCAAGTCGGGAAGGAACGGTAATTTACCCCGGTTTCGATGGAGGTGGCGAATGGGGAGGAGCTGCATTTGATCCAAATTCCGGCATCCTTTATGTCAATGCCAATGAAATGGCCTGGATACTCACTATGGTAGATTTAAATCCGGGTAATTCCGAAAAACCACTTAGCCTGGGCGAGTCAACTTATTTAGCAAATTGCGCCATGTGTCATGGCCCGAAAATGCTTGGGGATAAAACTGGCACTTATCCAACGCTAAAAGGTGTCACAAGTAAGTATCCCGAAGCTGAAATTCTGAACATCGTGACGAATGGGAAAAATTTCATGCCTAGCTGGAAACATCTTGGCGAAAGTAGAATTAAAGCCGTAATTGATTTTGTTAGTGGCAAACAAGAATCAGTAGATCCGCATACGATCGGCCTCGATGATAATGTTGGAATTGTGCCTTTTACCCATACAGGATACAATCGTTTTTTCGATCCGTTTGGATATCCGGCAATGAAACCTCCCTGGGGTGTTTTGAATGCTATTGATCTCAACAAAGGTGAACTACTTTGGAAAGTTCCATTAGGTGAATACCCTGAGCTCACTCAAAAAGGAATTCCTAAAACGGGAACGGAGAATTATGGAGGACCAGTAGCAACGGAAGGGGGGCTTATTTTTATCGGCGCTTCGAAAGATGAATACTTCAGGGCTTTCGATAAAAATACAGGTGAAGAACTTTGGAAATACAAGCTACCTGCAGGAGGATACGCGACTCCATCCACTTTCGCTATCGATGGAAAACAATTTATTGTAATTGCCTGTGGTGGTGGAAAAATGGGGACAAAAAATGGAGATAGTTACATCGCTTTTAGCTTGCCTTGATATCACGGATTATCAAGGATAGGAATTCAACCGTTTAAACAGATCTTGATAAAATATTATACTCATTATAAAAAATATTGTGCGTGTTTTGTTGATTTATTTTAACAATTCAGAAACATTTAGGTTATTAAATTGCTGCAATTAAATTATTGAAAGGACAAAACGAAGCAACCCAAAGATATGGATATTGTGCGCAAAACTGGGCAAAAAAAAGCCTTTGCAATTTGCAAAGGCCTGCTAATCTTTAAAGTAGCGAGGACGAGAGTTGAACTCGTGACCTCAGGGTTATGAATCCTGCGCTCTAACCAACTGAGCTACCTCGCCATTTTTTGGAGTGCAAACATACAAATATCATTTTTAATCGCAAATTCATTCCCGAAAAGAATTTTGTAAGTAATTATAATTATTCTATATTGAAATCATTAATAAATGATTTTATGGAGAAGACAAAATTTGCTTTTGAATATGAGATAAACGCATCTAAAAAAATGCTCTATCCATACTTCACAACAGCTAGTGGTCTTGCGCAATGGTTTGCAGACGATGTTAATGTAGATGAAGATAATATTTATAATTTTATTTGGGAAGGTGAGGATCATAAAGCTAAAATGGTTAGCCATAGGACAAATTCCCTTGCAAGATTTATTTTTTTAGAAACGGACAAAACTGAAGGTGAAGATCCGGACTGGGTTGAGTTTAAAATAGATTTAAATGAAATGACTCAGACTACTTTTATCAGAATACAGGAATATACAGAAATTGATGACCGTGAAGAACAGGCTGAGGTGTGGGAAGGATTGCTATTGACATTAAAAGAAACTGTTGGAGGTTGAAATTATTTTTTCAATTGGAATAATAATTGTGCATAAGTGATGTTGACTTGAAAGAGGATTATTT
>JAHEMV010000620.1 GCA_024643455.1 Cytophagales bacterium | reverse complement strand
ATGAAGCCTTAAAACTAAGTCTTGAAAAGGTTTTATATTCTACATTTATCAGTTATCAGAATAATATTCAACTCCACAAAATGGAACAGGAAAATAGAGCCGTAGCCCAGGAAAATAATGAAATAGCCATTGAACGATATCGGGTAGGCAACTCCTCTCCGCTTGAATTGCGAGAGGCACAAATAAATTTGCTTGAAGCTAATTTACGGTTTTTAAATGCTGCTTATTCACTAAAAACTGGTGAAATTGACCTATTAATGCTGTCTGGAAAAATAATTCAATAATCACTGCAATACACTAATTTCAAAGGCTAAAAAATAAAGCCAAACAATTTTTTATTTTCTTTAGACAAAAGGATTATTAGGATCTATTTCTGGAAACTGTCTTTTTTGACTTTGATGTAATGACCTCAATCATTTAATTATTAGATTTGGTATAGTGAACGCCAAAGATTTCAACAGCTCCATTTTTCTCATCGTAAACTAATCCATTATGAATTTTAATCAATCCAGAAGGCAATTTATTTCACGTACTTCCCTGACCGCAGCAGGAATAATTGTACTTTCAAAAGCGGGATTTTCTTTGGGGCCAACCAATAAAACTGATTTTATTCAAGTCGAAACACAGTTTGGGAAACTTCGTGGCTTCAGAGAAAATGGAGTAAATATATTCAAAGGAGTGCCTTATGCAGGAAGTGTCTCTGGTGAACGCCGATTCAGGGCTCCTGCACCTTTGCAAGAATGGAATGGCGTTAGGGATGCATTGGAACTTGGCCCGCCCTCAATGCAAAATCCTGTGGAGACCTATGGAATCAATGAACCGGCACCGCAGGAAGATTGCCTGGTATTGAATATCTGGACTCCTGCTAATGATAATGGTAAACGTCCCGTTATGTTTTACAATCATGGTGGCGGATTTTCACACGGATCGGGAGGAAGTGCTTCTCAGGATGGTGCAAATCTAGCGCGCAATTTTGATGTTGTAGTGGTAGAAACAAACCATCGCCTGGGATTAATGGGATATTTGTACCTAGATGAAATTGCAGATAAAGAATATTCCGGATCTGGCAATATGGGTTTGTTGGACATTGTCGAAGGAATGAAATGGGTTCATGATAATATTACAGAATTCGGCGGTGACGCTAATAATGTGATGATCTACGGTGAATCCGGTGGTGGGGCAAAGACTTCATGCCTGTTTGGTATGCCTGCTGCTGCTCCCTATTTTCACAAAGCTTCTATTGAAAGTGGCCCGGGTATCCATATGACTAATCCAGAAATAGCGGACCAAACCACTCGCCTGCTTTTAAAGGAATTAAATATTGCTCCCCAAGACTGGCGAAAATTGCTGGAGGTACCAATTGCAGATTTGATGGAAATCCAAGTAAAACTACCTAGGATTGCACCGCAAAACCCTCCTGGAAAATCAATTGGAATTGGCCCGGCAAGACCCGGTGATTTCAGTCCGGTAGTAGATGGCATAATATTGCCTAGGCATCCTTTTGATCCGACAGCACCAGAAATATCAATCGAAAAACCATTAATGGTCGGATGGAATGAAGACGAATATACCTTTTTTGGTATGGCAAGTAATGACCTTGAATCATTTAATCTGGATGAATCCGGGCTAAAGAAAAGACTGGAGCAATATTATGGTAATGATGCTGAGACAATTCTGAATACTTATAAAAAAACAAGACCAGAAGCCTCACCAAGTAATATTTATTGCGAAATATCCACCATGGCTTTCTCAGGATTAGGCTCCATTTATATTGCTGAAAAAAAAGCAGCACAAAATGATGCCCCAGCCTATCTGTATAATTTTGGCTATAAATCAGAACTTAAAATTCCAGGAACAGAATATGAATTCGGCACACCTCATGCTATGGATATCCCCTTTAAATTTGACAATCTTGTAAAAAGCAAAGAAGGAAATTCATCGTGGGTTCAGGGAGGAAACCGGCCTGAGAAATTTGTGGCATCACACAATATGGCTGAAATGTGGTCGACATTTGCGCGA
The DNA here is from genome assembly GCA_024643455.1 of Cytophagales bacterium. GTDB lineage: Bacteria > Bacteroidota > Bacteroidia > Cytophagales > Cyclobacteriaceae > JAAUQL01. Next base: position 915 of record JAHEMV010000620.1, on the reverse strand, counting down.
ACCGGAAAGCCAGGAGCACAAGGACAGCCGGAATGGGAATCCTATACCTTATCAGAAAGAGCAACAATGCGAATTGATAGCCATTGCGAAGTGATTTATGATCGCAACAAGGAAGAAAGAGAAATGTGGAAATCGCTTGGTTATTTATAATCAAAATACCTCGAAATAAAATCAGTTATGCCGTATCAGGATAAAGTCGTAGTCATAACAGGAGCAGCAAATGGGATAGGCCAGACGTTAGCAGGAACGTATGCAAAAAAACACGCTCATGTTGTACTAATTGATAAAGACAATAATAAGTTAAAAGAAACTGCTCAATCCATTGAACGAAACGGTGGATTGGTCAAATCGTTTGTTCTGGATCTTACCGACACAAACGCAATCGAAGACACATTTACTGAAATTAACAAAACACTTGGTCGAGTCGATGTTTTAATTAACAACGCTGGTCTTGGCGTTACCAAATCCATCTTTGACCTTACGATCGAAGAATGGGATTATGTGATGAATACAAACCTGAGGGCTGCATTTATCTGTTCGAGGGAAGCAGCCAGGATGATGCAAAAAATTGGCAATGGATCTATCGTCAATATTGCCTCTACGCGGGCATTGATGTCAGAACCCGACACATTTCCTTATTCCGCATCAAAGGGTGGCCTTTTAGCCCTAACGCATTCCTTGGCAATTTCATTAGGGTCAGATAAAATAAGGGTAAATTCCATCAGTCCCGGATGGATCGAGACCGGAAATTATGATTCACTAAAGCCCAATGACCATCATCAGCATCCAGCAGGACGGGTCGGTAAACCCATCGATGTAGCCAAAGCATGTTTATACCTTACTGATCCAGATAACGATTTTTTAACTGGTATAAACCTGGTATTGGACGGAGGGATGACCCATAAAATGATTTAT
>JAHEMV010000619.1 GCA_024643455.1 Cytophagales bacterium | reverse complement strand
TTTTCCAAATGATGATTATATATTTTTTTGTGCTTTTCAAAATTGGATTCCAGGGTTTCATAATGTTGCCCGATGAATTCGAGCTGGTATTTATCAAGGGATTTAATAATAGCTTCTTTTTTCTGCTTGTCCAGTGGTAAGCCCATTTCTACACCATCATACCCTTCAGATTTTACTTTTTCGCAAAAACTGTCAAAAGACAAGGATTCAGATCCCCAATACGGACAGAAAAATTTAATATTCATCCTATGATTCTTTTTTTATTTCCACTATTTCAGGTCTTAAATAAGGATAAGTCAGATTTTTTATTCCTTTGTGTTCATAAGGATCTTTACCCGACACCATGAAAATATCCCTCATGTCATCCTTCAACTCCAACCTGCCATCCCAATCCCATGGCAATAAAGATTCTCCACTCATGTAGTGCGAAACAAGTGCCGTCCTGAAGTTTTCTTTGGTTTTGTTACGCAAAGATGAATGGAATAAATAGCCATTAAAAAAAACAACACTTCCCTTTTTTACCTCAACCGGAATTGCATCACGCTCTGAAAATGGATCCAAATCGCAGACATCAACATCGGCATATTCATTTCCATAATAAGCCCTTCTTCGCTTTATAGGCATATTTTTATGAGAACCAGGAATTACCCAAAGGCAACCATTTTCTATCGTTGCGTCATCGACAGCAATCCAGACTCCGGTAAGCGATCGATCTCTGGTAGGGATATAGTATTCGTCCTGATGCCAGGACTGCCCAGGTTTTCCAGGAGCTTTGACGAAGAGCATACTCTGCATGCATTTCACATTTTCACCTATAAGCATGCTTAAAATGGCAGATACTTTTGGATGCGCCACAAAATCATGGATTTTTGTTGATATTTTATGAGGGAAATGTATAGCGATATAGTTCTTCAATACATTATAATCTGAGGTGTTTTCATTCGTTTTCACCAATCCGTCAATATCACCTCGATTGCCTCGAAATATTTCGACCGCTTCATTTTTTATTTCAATGATTTCATTGGCATCAAACAGACTTTCAGCAATCAGATATCCATTTTCATGATAGAATGATACATTATCGCTGTTTATTCCTTGGTAATCCATGAGTGTATTATTTATTATTCTTCCCCATTAAAGTCTTTTATTGTGTCCAACATAGCAATAATATTTTCTATAGGGACATTGGCTTGCAGGTTGTGAACCGTATTGAAAACGAAACCTCCATTTTTGGATAGTATTTCACATTCGGTTTGTACTTGATTCTTTACATCTTGAGGCGTGCCAAAAGAAAGCACTTTTTGCGTATCCACACCACCTCCCCAAAATGTAATTCGATCGCCATAGGTTTGTTTTAAGTGCTTTGGATCCATCCCTGCAGCATTGATCTGGACGGGATTGATGATGTCAAATCCAGCTTCTATAAAAGAGTTGAGAAAGGGCTCAATCGCTCCGCACGAATGTTTGAATGTTTTCCAGGTTGTATTTTCATGAATCCAGGTATTCAATTTTTTATAATAAGGGAGATACAATTCCTGTAAGGTATCCACTCCACAGAATTGGGAATCCTGGGTGCCAAAATCTGTTCCACATAGAAATATAGCATCGATGTTATTGCCAATCGTGGCATGGAACTTTTGAAGGTTTTTTAATGCTATATCTACTTGTTTCTCAAAAATACTGTGGATATAATCCGGCCTCATTATTACAGACATGTACCATTCGGTAATATCACGAATTCCTTTCGGTGCTTTGAGGTTTAAACCCGGAACCAATGCAATATCGCCTAATGCAGTTCCTCCCATGTTGGCGATTATCGCTTTCCCGCTATCTTTTACTTTGTCTACTTCGTTTTTCCAATATTTTAGTTCATCATCAGTTAGCAGATTGAATTCTTCGAGATTATCTGCAGGATCCAATTTATCTTCTTCGATAGGCTCTTGCCTTAAAACCGCGTCGAAAAAATAACTCGTTTTTGGCATTTTTCCACTTGGAGATACTGAAGTGTCTCCTTTTGGATAAATAAGCAAATCTCCATTATTATCTATCGTGGTATTGAAACCTATTGGCACAAGAACAGTTTGTCCCCAAAAGGTCTTGAATTCTTTCAATTCTCCATGGTTTTTGATACCAAACATATTATCCCCAGGACTAAGACCGATGACATCTGCTCCCAGAATATCCATAAGCTCTGTATCGATTTCGCCTAGCATTTGATATGGTTCGATCACCCGAATCGGCTTTTGCTCAAGCCCGAAATGCTTGCGGATGTTTTCGATGGCAAGCACGTGTATTCCTGTAACTGGAGTTGAACCAAAATCAACAGCAATTCGATCTGGTTGTTGGTGATTTAATGACGATAAAACACGTTCTTTTGAATTCATAGCCTAAAAAATTTATGTTAAAATGACCCTCTGTTTACAAATGTTGTTTTATTTCTAATTGCAGTGCGATTGTTATTTTGAATCATTTCTACAACACTCTTTCCCATCTGAGAAAAGTCAGTAGAAATCACTGAAATTCCATTACCCACCACTTTTTTTAGCGGAGTATCGTTATAGGATATAATTCCGATGTCTTTCCCAATAATATAATTCTTGCTTTTTGCCGCTTCCACCAGACACACCAAATCCTCATCATCGATCACGATATATGCATCACCTTTATGGATTTCTGATGTTATTTTTTCGTAACTGACCTCGTGCGCAATTTGGTTATTCTGGCAAAAATCCATGAATCCTTTTTCTAAAGTCTTAGGAGGATCTGTGATCGTATTTCGAAATATCAACTTAAATAGTTTATACTTAACAATCTGATTTACAATTGTTAAAAGTGTCTCTTTTATATCATTTTCAAAATCCTGATAAACACCCACAAATCCTGTTTTAAAATTAGAAGGTCTGATGTCGAGCAAAAAAAGTTTATCGTTTGGGAT
>JAHEMV010000618.1 GCA_024643455.1 Cytophagales bacterium | reverse complement strand
GAAATTCTGCTTTATCAATAATTTCTTCGGCAACAATTTTTTGGATGCATTCATCAAGGCGCTCTTTTCGGATGGGTTTTAATAAATAGTCCAGGGCACTTACTTCAAAGGCTTTCAATGCATATTCATCATAAGCTGTCGTAAAAATTACTTTTGGAACAATATCCAACGATTCCAGTAATTCAAATCCGTTTTTACCTGGCATCTGAATATCAAGGAAAAGCAATTCCGGATTTAAAGCAGCAATTTTTTCCTGTGCATCATCGGCATTCATTGCTTCACCAACTATTTCGATTTTAGAATAGTTGCTCAGCAGGGAAATTAATTCTTTCCGCGCCAATCTTTCATCATCAATAATAAGTGCTTTCATGTCGAAACAAATAAAAAAGTTCAATAATGAATGTTCAATTCAAAACATTCCAAGTGCAATTTAAATTTTTTGTGGCAAACTTACCTCAGTTAGCACGGTATTATCGTCTTCATTGAAAATATGGAAAGTGGCCTTATTCCCGTAAAGTAATTTTAAGCGTTGTCTTGTATTTGCTAATCCAAAACCTTCAGATCCGTTCATTCCTTTTTTGATCAATTGGCCATTATTTCTAATCTTAATGTAAAGTAGTGAATCATTCACTGTAGTTTCTATTGAAATATTTCCACCTTTTTGAAGTTTTGAAATGCCGTGCTTAATTCCGTTTTCCACTAAAGTTTGTATCATTAAGGGAGGTACAGCAAATTTAGTTGATTGGGGATCGATGTTAAATTTTACATTCAAGCGCTCTTCAAATCGGATTTTTTCCAAGTCAAGGTAGTCACGGACAGTATGTATTTCGTCGTTAAAACTAGTGAGCTTTTCCCTGTTGATTACAAGCGAACTTCTTAAAATACTTGATAATTGTGTGATCGCATCTTTTGACTTAACCGGATTCTCATCCACCAAAGCTCGAATACTATTTAGAGCATTGAATATGAAATGTGGATTAAGCTGTGATTTTAGATTATTCAATTCTATTTCATTCTTTAAAGCTTCATATTTTAGGGCAGCGTTGTATCGCTCGAAATAATGAAAAACAAAATAGAATATGGTCCACACAAAGTAGATAAAAAATGTGGTTAATAAGGTGCCCCAGATATTTAGCAGGTCAAGATCATAAGAGATATCAAAAATTCCTAAGGCAAAAAGAAAGAATAGATGCATTACAAAATTCGTGATGGACAATCCCAGGAGACACCAGAATACTTTTAATAAAATGTCCTTTATTCTCAAGTTTACCCATTCCCATTTGTTAATTAAATAGCGAAATGCATGTGATGATAGGATGAACCAAACAGCAACGAGCAGGGCATAAATAATATAATATAAATTTAATGTTTCCTGAAAATAGGCAAACAATATATTGATAAAGGCAAATAGCAACCAGCCACCAATCTGGAGAATCCAATAAATATATGTTTTGCTCAATTTGCTTATCATACTTCTGAAAAGATGAAATATACTTACACTCGACAAAATTTAATATCTGAATTATATTAATGGAAAGATAAAATTATAGGAGGGTAATTAAAACGGTTAGCTCGCTTAGTATTCAATTTATAAGAGATATCCTGTTATTCATGAAAGGAATTTCAAGTGATAAATAAAATAATCCAATAGTATTTACTCCGGTGCGAACAAGTTTAAAAAAAAAATTTGTGAGTAATACAAAAAAATGAAGATTTCAATGGATTAGCAAAAAATTAAAATTATGGTCAAAACGAGGAGGGTTACTATATTGTTTCATAATATATTAATAGTACAATAAAATGTAAAATAAATACAATAATAAGTATGATCAAAAAATTGCAAATCGATCTAAATTCCAAATTAAATTACAGATTTTGACTTATGGTCAGAATAAATATAACTTTATTTATAAAACATAAAATAATATTCTGTCGTACAAGCTCTTACGACCACTAACAAATTAACAACCTAATTATGAAAACCTTAGTCTCATTACTTTGTATTTGCCTTATTAGCATCACAGCTTATGCCACTAATCCAACTATAGAGCCAGAAGAATCCAAAGAGATACAAGCCACAGCTCAGGAATTAGAGATTCAAAGTGTTATTCAAAACATTTTAAATGACGAAAAAGCTCCCTCTTTCAACATCACCACACCAAAATGTAAAGTCATAATTATTGATAAAAATTTTAAAACCATCAGAGAAGAATGCGTTGAAAAGATGGAAGATTTATGTGACCATTCAACTTTAGTTCCAATAATCTACCGATCTGTATTTATTGCCAGGATCCATCATGTTTCCTATTTTATGCTTCAAAAAAATAATTTATAATTTTTTTGAACTTTCGGGAACTATTTGAATCCTTTATTGATTATAGTATTGGTTAATAATTGGTTCATGGTTGTTAGGTTGTAAGCTATAAGTTTTTGGTTTCAACAAGCGCTGCCACTCGGCGGCGCTTTTTTTATAGCTCTTCTTTAAGATATCTTCCGGTATGGCTTCGTAAATCTTTAGCTACCTCTTCAGGAGTTCCTATACATACAATTTTTCCACCTTCTTCTCCTCCTTCAGGTCCCAGATCAACGATATAATCTGCAATTTTTATAACATCAAGATTGTGTTCAATGATTAATACGGTATTTCCTTTCTCAACTAAAATACTGAGTACTTCCATCAAATGCTTTATATCCTGAAAGTGCAGTCCGGTAGTGGGTTCATCGAGAATATAAAATGTCTGACCAGTATCTTTTTTGGAAAGCTCGCTCGAAAGCTTTACCCGTTGTGCTTCTCCACCGGATAAGGTGGTTGCATGCTGTCCTAGTGTGATGTAGCCGAGTCCTACTTCATTCAATACTTTGAGTTTTCTGTAGATTTTAGGTTGATTTTTAAAAAACTCCACACCCTGCTCCACTGTCATATCCAATACATCAGAAATGG
>JAHEMV010000617.1 GCA_024643455.1 Cytophagales bacterium | reverse complement strand
TAATGGGTGCATCGGTCAGAAATGTGATGGAATTAATCAATTTTGAGTTTGGTATCATCCTACTTATATCAACTGTGATTGGATGTTTGGGCGGATATTATTTTATGAAAACCTTTTTATCTGACATTTTTGTTTATTATCAAAAAATTGGTCCTTTCTCATTTTTGGCAGCTGCCGTCATTATTTTTGTATTTACCGCTTTGACTTCCGGTTCAAAAATTTATTCGGTAGCGACTGGCAATCCTACTGATTCGTTGCGGGATGAATAAGTCATGGAAAATTTGTGCATCGACTTAACCATCCTGAGTGTAGTTTGCAACTACTCCTTTTTCTCAAATCATTCTCAATCAATTTAGTGACTCCCGATTAGTTGATTTCAAAACTTATGATCCTTTTTCTAAAAGTATTCATATACATCAATCGCATTTGGACCCATTGATTCAGGAAAGCCGGCATCAAAATGACGGCTTTCGACAAGAAAGTATTCCTCATTATAAAAATACTTGTTGGTAACACGTCTGCCCAATGGGAGTGCCCAAAGGTAAGCTTCCTCAATTATTTGCCCCCAGCTGTTATAGATTTCCTCGTAGTAAGCATCTTTTTCAATCCCGTTCTTATTGGTTGGATACATCAACACGGTATCTTGCTTGTATTCATATCTGACAGATCCTAAAATGTCTTCTTCCTCATCAAAAGATAAAGCCTTAAATACTCTTCCTGAGGAGTCGTATACAGTTCTTTCAATACTCACAAGTTGATCATATTTATATTTCCGACTCTCAGTCAATTGGTCATTTTCATAGAAATGATCAATATACCAATCCAAGTTGCCATCGCTATAACTGTAACTTTTTACCAACATGTCATTTTCGTACTCATAAAGTAAAAATGTTTGAATCTCGGGAGGCCGTGAATCTGAGGTGTAGGAATAGGCCTTTGTATTCCTGCCATTTTGGTTCCTTTCGTAAATTTGTGTCTGTTCTAAAACGGCACCCAAGTAAACTTCTTCTTTGGTCAAATAACCGCTTGAATTATAGTAAAAATCAACACGTTCATTACGGCCTTGCAAAATTTCCCGTTTCGTCTTTAATTTATTCTTTAATGCCGGATGATTTGGATCGTCAATGAATTGATTGTTTTCAACATCAATTTTTTCACAAGAAACAACGATGAAAATCAGTATAAGAAAAAATGCAAAAGCCTTCACAATTTTATGTTATTCGTATTGGATACAATTTAAAACAAAAAGGGTGACGTTTTAGATTCCCTATTAAAAAAGTCTTTACAAAATAATCTACTAGACATAATAAATGCATTTTAAATCAAACATGGAAAACTGATATAATTCCTTGCTCATCTATATAAGTAACAATATTTCTGGATTTGGTAGCCACTTCTTATTCAATGAATTTATTTCAAAACCACGGATTATAAATCCTGAACCAGAATATGTATAAGGATATCAGAGCGTAGTTGCAAACTACGCCCAGAGACGACAGTTAAACAAACGTACTGTGTGTAGTTTGCAACTACACCCTTCATATCATATCCATCTCAATCAGACCAGGCAAACCGGCATAATTTCTTGCACTGCTGTAAATATATTCATCAGCATTCTCCACCCAACCTGCTTTAACAGGATTTTGATGGATATATTCTAACTTGACATCGATCATTTCATTGTCTGACAATTCTACAGCATGATTTTCGTGTGTCCACAACTGTTTATCATTTACGCGTTTGTTGTATTTAGCGTGATATTCAAATACCATTTCCAGCCATTCTTTTCTACTTTCCTGTGTGCTTTCATGGATTTCTTTCAGAATCTTCTTGCTTGTGAATTTCTTAAAGTCTCTCACCAAGCCTGACAAATCACCGTCTTTACTTTGCATGATCGCATGAATGTGGTTAGTCATGATGACATAGGCGAATAGGATCATGCCTTTCGACTTGCGACAATAATCAAAACTTTCCAATACAATGTCTCGATAAATCTTCCTTGAAAATACATCAGCCCAACCCACAACTTGAAAAGTGAAAAAGTAAGCCTGCGTTTGATCTTGGATTTGGTAGCTACTTCCCATTTAATTAATTTATTTCAAAAAACACAGATTATAAATCCTGAACCAGAATATGTAAACGGATATTAGGGCGTGGTTGCAAACTACGCCCCGTGATAGGTTTGCAACTACACCCAGAGACAGTTTATATTTTTATATAGTTTGTTCCAAAAGGAGATCGCTGAGGTCTCGAAAGCATTGAATTGGCTACATCATTATTGATAAATCGTTCCGTAGTTGGGTCCCAATTCAACACGCCGGGCACCTTCATGGCAATATGGCTGATCAGGCATACTGTACACGCCCTATGCCCAATTTCAACAGGAGAAATTGGTTGCTCTCGAGTCTTTATGCAATCTAGCCAGTTTCCATGCTGCTCTTCACTTACATATAAATGAATTTCATCTGGTTTAATTACCGATTTTAAAATTCCCGGTTCACTGGCGTCCAATGCTTTTGCGCTATTTGCTTGATCAACAGGATCGCTGGCAGAAGCGACATAATTTCCTCTAGACACGAATATCCAACCATCTTCCCCTTCATAGCGGATGCCATTGGGGAAACCACCACTCGTAAATACTGTGATTCCATTTTCATATTCCTGCTTAACCATAAAATCTCCATGGACATTCCACAGGCCACTTTTTGGGAATTGGGCCACGGACTCCACTGAGATTGGGCCAGTATATTCCGTATCCATACCCCAGGCTGCCGAATCATAGTGGTGTTGTCCCCAACCTGTAATCATTCCGGCTCCGTATTGCTCCAATCTCAACCAGCCAGGACGACCATATCCTTTTTGTGGGTGCACGCCAATTTCAGTATAGGGAACCTCTGGAGTAGATCCGAGCCACATATCGTAATTCAGATTTGCCGGAACAGGCATTT
>JAHEMV010000616.1 GCA_024643455.1 Cytophagales bacterium | reverse complement strand
CTCGATTTTCAAAAGAGAAGATCAGATTAACAAAAAAAATGGTTTGGTAGTTCAGTTGGTTAGAATGCCTGCCTGTCACGCAGGAGGTCGCGAGTTCGAGTCTCGTCCAGACCGCTTAAAAGCTCTTAAAGTAAATTTAAGGGCTTTTTTTATGCCCAAATTGTTGATTTTAATCCATTCCTTGAATTAATACCCTCCATAAAATCACGATATCTACAGCTACATCTTCAGCTAATGGGCTTTGATGGGTAGGCGCTGCCTCCTTTTTAGCAAATAAATAAAGGAAGTCATCTGGAATAAGGAAGCTATGGCAAATGGAACACTTCAATGAGCCAGATAACACCCAACCTTCATTCCTTTTATTTACTGATTTACACCAGTTGCTACAGATTTATACCATAAGCCTGAATTAATTATCTCCTGCTTCAGGGATAGCATTAAATACTTCTTAATCCGTTACCAGGATTGTTTGAAGTTGATCATGTGGATTTTTAGGTTAGATTTATGTTACCTGATGTCGGGATCGGGAATTTTATGATCCCCTAATTACATGTTTTCCAACATAATTACTGTTTATCCAACCGTATTACAAATCCACCTCCCGGGGCTAGATGGATCTTTAGTTCATCACCCTTTTTTATTGGAACATCTTTTTCGAACACATAATCGGCAGCATAACGATCCGCATTTAGACCGTCTTTGCATATAGTAGCAGTGTAATTTCCTTCATCCAAAAAGTCGAAGTTGATTGTAAAATCCCTTTCACTCCAGTCGCCCATCCCGCCGATAAACCAGTCATTCCCCTTTTTCCTGGCACTGACAATATATTCACCCACTTTTGCATGTAGAATTAGGGTTTCGTCCCATGTCGTAGGGAGGTTTCCAAGAAACTCCATAAATTCCGGTTCGCGCCAACCTTCAGACGGATTGCCTGAAAAAATCTGCATAGGGCTATCATAGACCACGAACATCGACAGTTGGTGACATCGCGTGCCCGGGCTTGTTACGACTCCTTCGACCGGTCTTGTTCCTTTTTGCGTGGCGTTGTTCAATAAGCCGGGCTCATAATCGAACCCGCCGGCAAGCATCCTTGTAAAGGCTAGCGTAACGTCATGCTTGGGAGTGACCCGATTGCTCCACATATCGTACTCAGAACCAAGTACACCTTCCCTGCCCACTGCATTTGGATAGGTACGATTAAAGCCTTTGGGCGGAAACGCTCCATGGTACATGATCATGATTTTATGCTCTGCGCACGCATTAGCAATCCGGTGATAAAAATTAACTGCTTTCTGATCATCCCGGTCTATAAAATCGGTCATAATAAAATCGATACCCCATTTATTGAATCGCTCGAGTGCAGGTTCCAATTGTTCATCAAGGGTCATGGCCAACGTCCACATACAGATACCAACTCCCTTTTCCCTGGCATAAGTGATCAGGGTATCCATATTGATATCGGGATTGATCTTGAACAGGTCGTTGTTGTCGCTCCATCCCGCATCCATCATGATCCTGTCGAATCCGAAACGTTTGGCAAAATCGATATAATATTTGTAAGAAGCCGTATTAAGACCCGCCCTGAAAGGAACATTGAATAGATTGATGCCAATGATCCATTCGTCGGTTAGATTTCCCGGTTTGATCCATGAGGTATCGGTTATCTTCGAAGGTGCCCCCAATCGATACACAATATCGTTATTCGGCAGTTCCTTGTCCTCCTTTGCGATGATCATGACCCGCCAGGGAAAGCTTCTGGTCCCCTGTGTTTTTGCAATATACGGTTCACGGCTTATCACTTTGATCTGGGAATACAGCTCATGTGTAGCAAGTTCTTCCCCTGGGTAACCGGCGAATACCCCTCTTAACGTGGATGAACCTGTACCCCCCAGGAACATTCCAGGGTAGTCGAAAAGATCCGATTCGGTTATCGCAATCTTGGGACCGGATTCAGGAACAACCAGTATTGGCGAATACCCAATAATATCATCCGCGATACTATCAAGCATTCTTAGCGGATACTCTTCCTCAAAACTGGTGTGAAAAATATCGGCATCCTGTTTTTTTTGCACTTGTGGAAAATAAGCAGATGGTTTTCCGGGAAAATTAAATTCGGCAATTTCGTTTTTTACGGTGATGGATTCCTTAAACCGTGTTAAAATCCGATAGGCCACACCATCGTCATATACCCGGAATTCCACCCGGAAAGGTTGCTTGAATTCAATCGACAAATCCGTATAAACATCCGGAACGATCTTTCTTTTCTCGGGTATGGGAGCGATGATCTCAGCCTTGATATTTTTTATCGACGAAGTCCGTATCCTATTATTTCGGGATAAGGAAAGATCATTTTCCAACAAAAAATCGATCAATGAAGGTTCCAGGATCGTTTTGCCGTCGTAAGAAATACTATATTTTAGGGAGTCTTCCATCCAAACCCTTACACAAATCCTTCCTGACGGGGAACATGCCTGTAACGGATCGGACATTGAACTTGCTGCATATAGTGGAGTGCCGATCACCCCGATCAAAAACAGCCAGATATAAGCTACTTTACTATGAATCATCTTTACTCGTGTTTAGCTAAAATTCGGTATTCTCTGGACTTTAGATGAAAAAGATACTGTTTTTCATTTACTCCACACGCTTAGCAGTAAATCGCTGTACGTTGAATCCCATTACAGAATCATCTTCTATGGAAAAATTAAAAGAAAATCCATGAAAGATGGAATTCTTAAAAATTAAAACATGTATTTAATTCGGTTCATAAGGTACTCAATGCAAATAATAGATAAAAATCTGATTGTATCAATGCTATTGGTGAACCCTGATTCAAATATTTTGATGAATTTGTGGGATATCTGTGATCATCAGATGACGAATGCCTTTCCTCTCTTTTATCATTTCACTTGAGCATTTGTCTTCATTCAGCCACAAAGTTATAAAAGTG
>JAHEMV010000615.1 GCA_024643455.1 Cytophagales bacterium | reverse complement strand
TTTTCAGGAGGGCCAACCATTTTTCTATACCATTCTGGTACATCTTTAGTATCATCTCGCTCCCAGGTAGAAATGCGAAGTAATAAGGTTTGTCCTCTTTCTGCTGCTGTTTTAAGAGCCCTATCAATCATTTCCCAATTGTATTTCCCAGGCTCTGTTTCAACAAAACGCCAGTTGACCCTGAAATAAGCCAGCGTAGTTTGAGGGTAGTCTTTGTTTGTCAGATTTCCATCAAAGTCCTGATATTCTATTGGATATCCTTCTGTCCATCCCTGCCCGGAATTAAGTTCATCACCGTTGAATCGTTGAAATGTCATGAATCCAATTCCCGGATTTAATAAGACACTATCAATCACCTCCGGCCGCACGGTAATTATTGTTGATTGCGTTTGAGCAGAAACATTCATTAATGAAGCATAATGGATGAGGAAGGCGGTTGATATCAGCGTACATACTTTACTTATGATCTTCATTTTAAATGTTTTATATGGATAAATATCCTATTTCAAAAAATGGTTTCGGATTTGTTGTCACATTATTTAAAAATACCAAATAAAGGGGATTACCCATAATTTATTAATTCTGAAATTATGTGGTTAATTTTTATGCTATGAGCTCATTGATAGTATTTATATTTAGACATTATTTTGAATTATCGACAGTTAGTAAAACCCGACAAAAATGATACTTATGTCGTTGTATCAAATTTTCATACCCTTCATCAACAAAATCGTAGGATTCCGTTCGTAATAAGAGATTTAAATTATGATCATTTGGTGTACGCGGATCAATCGAAATTTGCGACTGAAAGCATGTTGCACCACTCCACTCTTCCCCCCTTATATGGTAGCTTAGCTTATCAACAGAGATATATAGATCGTCATCCTGATTAAGTAAAAAAGCCTGGTGATATGTATTTTGATCAATTGGTCCTAGACCTTGGGGGATTTTTACATATAACTCAACTATTTCACCTGCTTCGGCAATTCCATCTCCATCTCCTTTCCCTCCACTTACGAGCTTATTGGTTATCATATGTTGTTGGTTTTGGTAGAAAGGCAATTCTAACTGTCTGCCATCCAATATAATTATATCGTTTTTACTAATTGTCTGAACACGAGGAACAGGAAATATTTTGAATGATTGGATTTCTTTTTGCTTGTTTCCATATTGAAGTTCCAGTTCGATTTTCGAGATAAACTCATCTCCGTCTAATGGATTATCATCTCCATCTGGGGCACTTAACGAATATTTGGTAACTATAAATCCCACATTGCAATCCACGGCCTGCCCAGGATCAATATTCTGAATTTCAAGAAAAGGAGTTGATAGCGCTATAAAATCTTTGGGAGAAGAGATTTTAATCTGCACCGGTCCTGATGCAGAAGCTCCTACATTCACCAGCTTTAATGAAAGGTTTGAATCAACTCCTTCTAAAGCATAAAAATTATCTCGGTTATTGGTTTCAATTAAAAAAAGCTTTGCCTCATCTCCTTTTTTGTTTATTCCTAAAGCATGCCCTCCTCCATTCAATTCTATGTTGATTTTCCCTGCCTCATCAGAGAAGATATCTGTTTTAACAAACTCTTTTGTACTTAAATTATAATCAACAAGAGTATATGTAGATGTAGGGTAATAAACAGAATCAGTTATTATCTTAACCTTCTCTATCTGGTTAATTGGTCCATCGGGAATAAATGGCCTGGAATAGAAAATCATACCTCTTTTCGTTACAAGTTCCATAAACGAAATGGCAGGGACATCTCTTGATACTGAAATGGAGTAATTCCAAACATCAAATTCAGGCCAGGGGTCTGCATGGTGCCATACTTCAGGAGTCGGATGTAACTCATTAAATTCACGCATATGAAAATCAAATTGCTGATCCATATCTGCTGCGTAATGGTTCGGATAATGAGGTATGTGCATTTCTAATTTATCCAAATCCATCATATCCCATTTTGCTTTGAGTTCCCAGGTGTATTGTTTATATCGATCTCCATCCGGAGAAGAGATTCTTAGCGAAATACCTTTCAGCGACCGGCCAGTTTCGGCCACATCGAAAAGTACTTCTTTGTTCAAAGTGCCAACCATGGCACCATCTGGGGAAGGACAAGACATGCTTGAGGCGCTTACCAGATCTTTGTTTTGGCTGGCAATATAAGGAGACATGAATCCTCCCCGGCTTTGCCCTGATAATCCCCGATGATCTCTGTCCGGTATAGTCCGGAAATTATTATCCACTTCCATAACTAATTCCCGGAAGTACTTAGAGAATATTTTTCCATTATGTGCTGGAGTTCCTTCATACGTTCTGTTATCAAAAACCAAAGAGTAATCATAGGTAGATCCATTAGGATTTCGTGGATCAGGAATTACCAGAACTACATTATGTGTGTCGATGTAATCATTCCAGACCTCATCATATTTTGTCATGGTATAAGTGCCGCCGTGACCATGCATCCAGTATATCACCGGATAATGTAAGTTGGAATTATAATAATCAGGAGGAAGATACACACGATAGTGTTTGGTTTGATCCATTACTTTGCTGTAATGTTCGTGGTCTTCGATAATTGCTGCGAAGGCAGCGGTTAATCTAAAAATGAGGAAAATTGTTAGGAGAATTTTCATTCCATTATGAGTGTATAAACATTTATTAATCTTAAAAACAGATCGTAGCATATGGTATCAATAAATGGTCAGGTGTTTTTACGCTGGAGCAATCACTTTGCCTTATCCTGAGACACTAACTGAAAGCTATCCAATAAAAACTCTCTTTTTTCATCCTGAAAAATGAAGATGATTTTTTCAATATAGCTCGTCGTGTTTTGGCAGCGTTAAAACAACTCAAGAAATTCCCTGCTGACTTTTCTAGCCAGGTCCATATCAGGCAATACAAGATCAGGTAATCTACTAAATGGAATCATTTCCACGGTGAGTGGCCCTT
>JAHEMV010000614.1 GCA_024643455.1 Cytophagales bacterium | reverse complement strand
ATTCAGATTAGATTCCAATTAATGAAAATGTGAATTTTGGAAGATATCCATCGAAGAAATTTTATAAAAAAGTTGTCACTAACTGGCGCTGTACTTTCCTTTCCGCAGACTCTAGCCTTTGGTCAAAAGGATCAGTTAAATAATCCGGTTTCTGATTTTGCAAAACAATTGACACCAGTTGGACGGATTTTGGAAACCAAAGGATATTATGTCTGGTGCAATTCGCCAATTTACGATACCGACGGGAATGTGCATGTCTTTTATTCCAGGTGGAAGGAAGAATTTGGCATGGGCGGATGGATACATAAATCTGAAATCGCTCATGCCATTGCAGATTCTCCAGAATCACCTTTTGAATATGTAGAAACGATACTAAAACCAAGACCCGGACTGTTTGATGCTACCACATGTCACAATCCTACTATCCATTTCGTTGATGGAAAATATTGCCTTTTTTATATGGGAAATTCCAATGGAAAAACCAATACAAAAAGAATTGGATTGGCCACAGCGGATTCGCTCACCGGCCCCTGGAGTCTTCCTGATTTGCCGTTGCTTGAAGTTGGTCCCACGGGATCCTGGGATGACCATTGCACAACCAATCCGGCATTTCTAAAACACCCAAGTGGAGCATACTGGCTTTATTACAAATCATGGAACACGATGGAATATGAACAAGCCAATGGACAAAAGATTCGCGCAAACAGAAAATACGGATTGGCGATTGCTGACAATCTTGAAAGTCCCTACCAAAAATACGATCAAAATCCAGTGATTGATTTCTCTTCAGAAGGAAATAACAAACAATTAGAAGATGCATACGTCTGGTACGAACAGGGGAAAATAAAGTTAATTGCCAGGGATATGGGTTTTTACGGTCATGATGTGGGTTTGTATTTTGAATCGGAAGATGGAATTCAATGGTCAAACCCAAAAATTGCCTATTATCCAGTGAATCATTATGCAACCGAACCTCCGGCACCAAAACACCTCTCTCGCTATGGCAGACTGGAAAGACCTCAACTACTTATGAAAAATGGAAAACCAGAATACCTGTTCACCACCAGCCAGGGAGGCAAGTATATGACAGCAAGTGGTTTTGTGCTCAAAATAAATTCTTAGCACTTGGGAAATTCCATATTAGTTTATTACGATTTCATTGTCATCCAATATCAATTTCCCGGAGCATATTTATTATCAATTTTCTCATAATATTCCAGTGTGTGTTCTGGTTGCGGATACATTGCCGGGATTGGTTTTTTGGAAAAAGTTTGATAATAAAGCAGGCAGGCATCCCTCCACCATTTGGCTTCCTTTACTTGTATTTTCAGAAATTCATCCACCTGCAGAAACCTGTCAGCATCAATTTTATCTTTCATGGTTTCCCAGGTCTCTTTCATTTCAATCACCTCTTCAACTCCAAGATTATACTTGAAGCAGAGTTCATCCCAAAGCGACCTTCCAGATTTCATTTTATAGTCCCAACTCACATGATGAAACCATAAAAGCAATTCTTCCGGACAAGTGGATAGATGATCAAACTCATCACTAACCGGAGAAAAATATTGCGAAACAGCTTTACTCCCTGACATAGAACGATCAAATCCAATTCCGTAACTATCCGCTTTATTATAATACGTCGATGTCCAGTCTGGTCGGCCGCCAGTGACCCAGGGCCCAGGCCCATAATGATGCCCTCTGGCCATTTGATGATGTAAACCCAAAGGAGTCATATAATTCACAACTGCTTCCCGGGATTTGATCATCATATCTTTTATGGATTCAACAGCCAATGGATTATTGGAAAATGTCATCCGAATCCATTCATCAGCTATAGTTTCAGATGAAAGGGAATGATCCCAGGCAAGTCTCCCGTAGGCATACCAGTTGGCTTGTCCAAACTGATGACCGGTCCAGTTTCTATCAGTTCCTATATTGCTTACAGCGGCCATACCAGTCATGGATTGTTCATGTAAGGTACCATCGATCGATTTGGCTACAGTCGATCCCTGACCATTAGCATAGGTGTCCGAATCGAGAGTCTCTTTAAACAATGGTGCTTCGTAAACCAGATGCGTTGCAAAACCCAGGTATTCCTGAGTGAGTTGAAATTCGATCATGAGTGGAGTTTCTGGCATAGCACCGAAAAGTGGATGGAAGGGCTCTCTTGGCTGAAAGTCTATTGGTCCGTTTTTGACCTGGACAAAAACATTTTTCATGAACTGACCATCGAGCGGTTTAAACTCATTGTACGCCTGCATCGAACGATCAACTGGGACTTCAGCACTATATACAAAAGCCCTCCACATCACAATGCCACCATGCGGTGCAACCGCCTCAGCCAACATATTGGCCCCGTCGGCATGCGTACGATTATAATCCTGTGGTCCCGGTTGTCCTTCAGAATTTGCCTTGACAAGAAAACCACCAAAATCTGGAATGATCCTGTAGATTTCATCCGTCTTTTCTTTCCACCATTGACGCACTTCAGGATCAAGTGGATCTGCTGTTTTAAGTCCTGCCAGCTGAATAGGAGCACTAAATCTTGCAGTTAAATAGATTTTCACACCATAAGGCCGAAATACATCAGCCAAGGCTGCAACCTTTAGTAAATATTGTTCAGTAAGAATATCGGCATTGGCATTTACATTGGTGATCGATGTTCCATTGATACCAATAGAAGCATTTGCTCTGGCATAATCTATATATCTGGGAGAAATATAATCGGGTAGCTTTTGCCAGTCCCACAGCGAAAATCCTGCATAGCCGCGCTCGACCGTCCTGTCCATATTGTCCCAGTGATTCAGCATGCGGTATTGTGTTTTTGGACTATCAGCTATTTCTAATTTTTGTAAAGATTGATGTGTTTGAATCCGTTTTAAAAAGGCAAAAACTCCATAAAGAACTCCGATATCTGTATTGGCTATAATGTAAAGTTTATTATTCGAATT
>JAHEMV010000133.1 GCA_024643455.1 Cytophagales bacterium | reverse complement strand
ACAGCGAAGAACGTAAACACATGTCCACCTGATATTTCCGCTACAACCGGAAACATCCATGATATACTTGCCGCCATAAACCAATGCGTAAAGCTTCCGAGAGATTGACCACGAGCGCGCACTTTATTTGGGAATATTTCACTCATAAATACCCAAATCACGGCACCTTGACCAAATGCGTGGGATGAGATGAACACCAGAAGACTTATAAGTACGACTATACTTCCTGTTTCGTCAAAATCAGTTCCATATTGATAAAATGTCCATGCAGTCGATGCCAAACTGACAATATATCCAATAGAACCTGCGATCATTAATTTTTTACGACCAAAATGGTCGATAATCAGCAATGCTGCCATCGTAAATACTATGTTGACAATACCAATGCCCACCGAACTGAGCAACGCTGAGCCTTTTTCAAACCCGGCCATTTCAAAAATCCTAGGAGTATAATACATTAAGGCATTGATTCCTGAAAGCTGGTTAAAAACAGCAATAGCAACTGCAAGCATGATGGGTTTAAAATATTTTGATTGAAACAGAGATTCTTTTTTTGTGTTTTTTTCACTTTCCAGTGAATGCTGAATCGCTCTTATTTCATCATCTAAATTATCACTGTCTGCGCCAAGTTTTTCAATTACACCCCGGGCTTCGACTAATAAATTTTTACTCACCAGCCATCTCGGACTTCTTGGTGTTAAAAAGAGTAACAAGATGAAAACCAATGCAGGAATCGCCTCTACTCCAAACATCCATCGCCAGGATAGGGCTCCCAAATCCATGGTGCTAATAAGGTAATTGGATAAAAATGCCAGCAACATTCCAAAAACAATATTGAATTGAGTAAGCGCTACCATTCGTCCTCGAAATTTGGCGGGCGATATTTCTGCAGTGTACATTGGAGCAATAACTGAAGATCCGCCTACCGCAAGCCCACCGACAAAACGAAAGAAAACGAACGAATTCCAGTCCCATGCCAGAGCACTGCCAACCGCAGAAATAAAATAGAGTTCTCCTAGAACAAAAAGTATCTTTCGTCGTCCATAATTATCGGCCGGTTTGGCAAAAATCATGGACCCTATAATAGTACCGATAAGTGCGCTTGCGACCGTAAAACCATGCCAGAATCCACTATTTCCAAAAAAGGATGAAAATGTTAAATACGTATCAGCATATAGTTCGCGCAAAGCACCTTCCGCCCCGGAGATCACTGCTGTATCAAACCCAAATAACAATCCACCTAGTGCTGCTATCAATGCACTTCGGATGAGCGCTCCTTTTATCTTCATTTTTTCGTGTTAGAATTTACCTAAAATGCCAATATCTATTATTTATTTGCTGTTCAATATAATCCAAGTCATGATCTAATCAAATTTTTGATATTCTCATTATCTCAATATCCATCCCGGCAAGTTTTATTATTAGGTTGACAAATATTCCAAATAAGCTGATAGATTTGTATAATATGGGATCATGATGGCATCTCAAATTCATAGTTTTAATGAATTGATGTCATTGTTTTAGTCCTTGCTGCTTCTAAGTTTTAGTGTATGATTATTGATAATCGATGAGAACAAAATACTTGGCAATATTTTTAATTTCGACGGCTACCCTACTTTTAGAACTTTCTTTAACGCGTATCTTATCAATATCCTTTTATTATCATTTTGGGTTCCTGGTTATATCTACGGCACTTCTGGGTTTTGGAATATCCGGGACAGCGCTTTCCTTATTCAAGGATAAATTTGATAAGCTTAACCAGGATAAACTTCTTTTTTGGTTGTCAGTTGGTTTTAGTTTTACAACATTAGGCTCATACCTCTTATGTCAGGTTATCGGGTTCAATCCATTTCAAATGTTTAGCTCGGCAAAGCAGGCTTTGCTATTTCCGGTATACAATTTAATTCTGGCATCACCTTTTTTCTTTACCGGATTAATTATCTCTTTATTGTTCACCTATCAATCTGATAAAATTAGTAAGCTTTATGCCTGGGATCTTATTGGTGCAGGATTGGGGTGTAGTCTCACGGCTTTGGTAATACCTTTTGTGGGAGGTGTAGGTTCAATATTTATTGTTTCATCCATCGGACTAATCACGGCTTTTGTCCTCTCAAAAGACAGATCTTTTATTCAAAAATTTGCGACGTTAATTTTCGCCTTGGTCTTAATAGGAACTGCTCCTATAGCTGAAAGCACTTTTCCAATAACAGTGACTGAAGGGAAAAAAGGAGAGGATACGACAGCGAAACCGATATTTTCCGAATGGAATACGATGTCAAAGTTGGAAGTTCTGCCAATGGGGCCTTTCGAAAGAGGTGAGCGGTATCCGGATTCCTTACGATTAATACAATTTGATGGAGGAACAGCGGCAACCGAACTCCTTGATTTGCGCCCTGATGCAAGGACTTACATTACGAAACTGAGAGAACGGGCTACACTTCAGGACACGATAAATATGTTGGCGGGGGTTTCATTTATTGGAAAGACCAGGCCCAACGTTTTTATCATCGGCTCTGGTGGAGGAGAGGAAGTGATGCATTCACTTTATTTCAATGCCTCAAAAGTGGATGCAGTCGAGATCAACCCGCTGATCAATAAAATTGTCACTTTGGAAATGGCAGATTATACCGGATATCTCCATAAACAGGAAGGCGTGACTTTTCACACCGAAGATGCCCGGACTTTTATTGATAAGAGTGATGAAATTTATGATGTGATCATTTCAATCCATACAATCAGTAAGGCAGCTATCGCATCTGGGGCTATGAGCCTTGCAGAAGACTATGTGCTTACCAAAGAAGCTTTTAGCAAATATTGGGATCATCTAAGCCCGGATGGCACCATCTTTTTTACCCGCCCCCTTATCGATATTCCCCGGTTTGTAACGACCCTCAGGGTAATCATGGATGAACATAACATACCACATCCGGAAGATCACTTCATAATCTTTAATGGAGGATTTTTATTTAAAAAATCACCGTTTTCAGAAGAAGATGTAGAAGCATTTAAACGGTATAGAGGTATTTCAGATGAAGATATTAATTCAAGAAAAAAAATTATTTATTCTCCATTCGATTTTGAAGAAGAAAACACATACAGAACAATCCTCACATCAAATAATTTGCCCAAATTATACGAAACATTTACTTATAAAATTCAACCAGCTACAGATGATAATCCTTTCTTTAGCCATAAATTCAGATGGTCTTCGCTTTCGCTTGATACTTTTAAAGATACTTTTCAAACCAAAGAAAATCTATGGAGTAATCTGGAATTAAAACCAATAGCTGAGTATGTATTGATCATTATTTTGCTGCAAACAATTCTTATTGCTGGTATCATGATACTGCTTCCCCTATTAATCAGGAAAAAAGGTGAAATATCCATGCGTAAATCGTCACCCGTTTTGGTTTATTTTTCTTGTTTGGGTCTAGGTTTTATTATGATCGAAATGGCTTTTCTTCAGAAATACCAACTGTATATAGGTCAACCGATTTATACGTATGCTGTTATTTTAGGGGGCATTTTAGTTGCTTCTGGGTTGGGATCCTATTATTCAAGCAAACTATCAGAGAAATACATTAACACATTGAGATTTATTATTCCAACAATAGTTGTGACATTGACCTTGTATTTCTTTTTTATCCCATGGCTGTTTGATTCTACGATCCATCAAGCATTATTTGTAAAATTGACCATTGCAGCGATTTCAATTTTGCCATTAGGTTTTATGCTGGGGATGCCTTTTCCTTCTGGTTTGGCATACCTTAGAAACAATACGACATTAATTCCCTGGGCCTGGGGGATCAACAGTTTTTTTACTGTGATCGGGACTACAATTGCCTTAATGGTTGGAATGGGCTTGGGATTTAGTTGGGTTTTATTCATCGCTGGCACAAGTTACCTCCTGGCATTGTTGGCTATGAATAATTATTTAAAAGCCATAAAGGATCAGTTATGATAAAGCCTAAAATTAGTTTCTCAAAATTAAATTTTAATAAAATGAGTAGAGTTGTTACCCTCTGTCTTTTCGTGTTTGCAACGGTTCTTACAAGTTGCAGTAAAAAAGAGAAAGAACAACAAGTAATAGTAAATGAACGATTCAGCCAAATGGTGGAAGATTTTTACCAAGATGGTTTAGCACTTGATCCACTTTTTGCAACTGAAATAGGCGAGCATAGCTACGATAACTTGTTCCCTGATTATGTGTCTGATGAATATTTAGGCAAGAACAAGAAATATTATATTGACTACCTGGCAAAAGCAAATGAATTTCAAGAAGCTTCCTTAAACGAGGAAGAGAAAACCAGTAAAGCGGTTTTACAGTGGTTGTGTGAAAGTGAGCTCAGGGAGATGACGTTCCATAATGAATACTTCCCTATTGCTCAAATGTGGACCAAAAATTTAAAATTGTCCCAATGGGCAAATGGTACTGGAGCTCAACCTTTTAAAACAGTCAAAGATTATGAAAATTGGCTGGAACGACTCGATGGCTATCTCGCATGGTTGGTTAGCTCAGAAAGTAAAATGAGGGTAGGTATAGCCAGTGGGTATGTATTGCCAAAATCACTCATCCTTAAAATTATTCCACAATTGGAAGGTATGGCAAATGGAAAAACAGAGGATCACCTATTTTATTCTCCCGTTCACCTAATGCCGGCCACATTTACTGTAGAAGAAAAAGATAAGATCACCCAGGCATATGCTGAGATGGTAAACAATAAAATTATACCTGCTTATGCTAAATTACATCAATTTGTAAGTACGGATTACCTTGCAGCAGGAAGGGAAACAAGCGGTATTAGTGCCATTCCCAATGGGGAAGCTTTTTATGCCCATCGGATACGTTATAATACAGCAACCGATATGACCGCTGATGAAGTCTATCAGCTAGGCCTGGATGAAGTTGCTCGAATTCGCAAGGAAATGGAAATAATAAAAAGTGAGGTCGGTTATTCAGGGGACCTAGTTTCTTTTTTTGAATACTTAAGAAGTAAAAAAGAGTTGATGCCATTTTCAGAGCCACAACAGGTAATTGATCATTTTTATGCCATTTATGATCAAATGAAACCTCAATTAAAAAAATTATTCAAAAAGACACCACGTGCAGGTTTTGAAGTCAGAAGGACTGAAGCTTTTCGAGAGAATTCTGCCAGTGCTGAGTACAATGTACCATCAAAAGACGGCAGTCGACCAGGAATATTTTATGTGCCAATACCAGATGCAGGGACCTATAATATATTATCAGACGAAGATCTGTTTTTACATGAGGCTATTCCAGGGCATCATTACCAAATCGCCCTGGCGATGGAAAATAAGGAATTGCCTAAATTCAGGCAAGTTCTGTGGTTAAATGCTTATGGTGAAGGTTGGGCTTTGTATACTGAGTCTTTGGGAAAAGAGCTTGGATTGTATACGGATCCCTACCAGAATTTTGGGATGCTGAGTGCCGAAATGCATCGGGCCATCCGACTTGTGGTTGATGCCGGTATGCATTCAAAAGGTTGGACTAGAGAGCAAGCCATCCAGTATTCATTGGAAAATGAAGCTGAAACAAAAAATTCGATTATATCAGAAATAGAACGATATATGGCCAATCCCGGACAAGCACTTGGATACAAAATCGGTCAGCTTAAAATTCGCGAATTGCGAACCAGGGCAGAAAAACAACTTGGTAATAAGTTTGATATCGGAGCTTTTCATGATCAGGTATTGAAGGGCGGGTGTTTGCCACTCAGTATCCTGGAATCAAATATTAATTTTTGGATAAAGAGTCAGCAACTTTAAGGTTTAGTTTTTAAGTATCAAGGCAGGAACAAAGCATAGTTCTAACACTTAATTACTTTATGTTAGCTAGGAATCTTATTTTATAAGTATTAACTAACCAGACCTTATTCATCTTATTTTATATCTGATTCGAAGTTATGAATGAATATTTATAGAATTCAACAAACAAAAATTAGAACCTAAAAACCTGAACCCAATGAAAACCACAAGTTTTGCCGTACTGCTATCATTTCTTTTTATTAGTCAATTAAAAGCTCAGAATCTTTCTGATAAAGCAAATTACTTCTTAAGTACGCTGACTCCGGAGTTGAAATCCCAAACTCTTTTTTCGCTTGATGATAAAGAAAGAGTGAATATGCATTTTGTTCCAATTCTCAGGTCCGGGCCTACTTTTCATGATTTCAATGAAATACAAAAACAGGCTGCTTTGGATTTGTTAAATGCTTCTCTTAGTCAGCAAGGGTATCAAAAATCCATGGAGATTATGGAATTGGAAAAAGTGCTGATCATTATCGAAAAGGATCAATTTCATTTGGCAGATGGAACTGGTCGCGATCCGCTCAACTATCATTTTTGCATTTTCGGCAATCCTTCTTCAACAGTTATTTGGGGCTGGAGATTTGAAGGACATCATATTTCATTGAATTTCACTTCGGACAACGGAGAAATCATTTCTTCAACGCCGTCTTTTTTCGGTTCTAACCCTGGAGTTGTCAATATCGATGAACAAAAAGGAAAAGAAGTTTTAAAACAAGAAACTGCGTTGGGTTTTCAACTGGTCAATTCGTTCGATAATGCCCAATTGACCACTGCACGATTTTCAGATACGGCACCAAGGGATATCATTACAGGAACCGATGTAAAAGTTGAAGGATTGGAACCAAAAGGGATTCCTTATAAGGCCCTCAAGGCAAATCAGAAAGAAATATTTATGGAATTGCTCAATGTGTATATTGATAATTACCAACTCGGTTTTGCCAGGACATTAAGGGCTAAGATCGAAAACGCTGGAATAGAAAACCTCTATTTTGCCTGGGCAGGAGGGATGCAACGCGGTATAGGTAACTATTATCGAATCCAGGGTCCTATGTTATTGATAGAATATGATAATACGCAAAATAACGCGAACCATGTTCATACTGTAGTCCGGGATCTGACCAATGATTATGCAGAAGATATTTTACGAGAACACTATAAAAACGATCATCATAAATGATCTTTTAATATGATGGTTTAAAATTTTGTTTCAACAAGACCCACCACCGTCATAAAAGAAGGTACTTTCCGAAATGAATATATCGTTGCGCTCTAAAGAACTTAAATTTCTGGCTGTTTTATCGCAAATGGAAATTGGTTGATTATACATCAATATATGACCGTTTTCATCATCAAAATAATCCTGAGTTCCAGTGTAAATAGCTGTTTTTCCAGTAAATACGCATGGGCCATCTTTAGGCATGGGGTCTTTGATCGCGCATATTTCTACACTTTCTATATAAATGGCTTCTACTGTATCGTAATGATCGGGATCAATTATGCGATAGGGACGTTTGGCCCTTATTTCTATTGTTCCAAATCCAATGTCAGTAATGAATTGAATATAATCCATTAAAGGCAAGGCTCCGCTAAGACATAAACCCCGAAGCTCTGGATCATTTTTCAAATTTTCTGGCATGTGAGATTCACAAACCGGGTCAGAAAGCACAAGCCTGCCCTGTGGTTTCAATACACGATACATTTCTAATAAGGCTTTTTTAAGATCCTGCTCAACAAAAATATTGAATAGACAGTTTTGTGCTGCAAGATCAATGCTGTTGTCATCTACAGGAAGGTTTAAAGCATCACCTTTTCGCAATTCCACAAAGTTTTTATCAAACCACTTATTTTTCGATTCTGCAGCTACAAAATTTTCCTTGCAAGCATCCAACATTTCATCTACTACATCAAGGCCTATAACGCCATTCGCTCTTCTATTGAAGTATGAAAACTGTAATAATTCCATGCCTCCTCCGACACCAACATAAAGAATTTTAGGGCTATTGGTCAGGTCTCGCAGGTGAACCGTACTTCCACAACCATAATTCATTTCGAGCATTTTTTTTGGAATCACCAATCCCGGTAATGCCCAAACTGGGGTGGTGGAGCAACAAAGCCCAACATCTGGAGTTTCTGCAGCTTTCTTATAAATAATTCTTGTTGTTTCTAAGTAGTCCATTTTAAAAATGTTAAATCTTCATAAATTAAAAGTGTATTAAACTGTCGCTCCACCGCAACTCGATCCTGATCCAGCGGTGCAACCGTAGCAATGGTTATTCACTATTATTTCCCTGCTGGATAATTCCTGCAAATTAAAAGTTGAAATATGTGGTCGTTCAACATTCAATTTCAATTCCAGCATTTGGTTGAAGTCACAATCGTACAGATACCCGTCCCATCCGACACTTATCATATTTCGGCACATGACACCCAATGCAGCCATCGGATTATACGCGTTTGCCAGCTCATTCATGTATTCTTCAAAATTTCCAGAAACAATCAGATAGTCCAGAAAACGGCTAACCGGAAGGTTAGTGATAGTAAATAGGTTGTTGAAATCTATATCGTGGGATTTTTTTAATCTTCGTTTAAATTCCATTTCCAAGGATAACTGGTCTCCAGGTAAAATGGCTCCGGATGGATTAAAAACCAAATCAAGCTGTAGTTCCGGATCATGGCCATAACCAATATTATTGAGCATTTTTAGTGCTTCTATGGATTTCTCAAAAACTCCATCACCCCGTTGTGCATCGGTGCGTATGGAAGTGAAGTGTGGAAGTGAAGACACCACATTGATTTTATGTCTTTTGTAAAACTCTGGTAGATCATGATACTTTGGATTTGCCAAAAGGATAGTCAAGTTGCATCGGACAATAATTTTCCGTTCAAGCCTAGAAATCTCTTCAACGAACCAACGAAAATTTGGATTGAGTTCAGGAGCTCCACCGGTGATATCTATCGTCTGAATTGCAGTAGATTTCAATACATTCAGGCAATGCTCCATGGTATCACTTGTCATAATTTCTTTGCGATCAGGTCCGGCATCGACATGACAGTGTTTGCAAACCTGATTGCACATCTTCCCAACATTTACTTGTAAGATATCAATTTGGGTAGGCTTCAATGGGAATTGAGCCGTTTCTGATAGTTTATCCCGAAACTCAGAGATGCCGAACGACTGGATATCAGAAAGAATTTGAAGCTGTACATCAGCATCAGACAGTTTATGGTGTTGCTTCAGAAGTGATTGCATATTACATCATTTTATCTTTTACCTGGTTCATCATTTGCACACCATGCACAAGGGAAGCCCCACCGCGTATGGCCGCTGAAACGTGTACAGCTTCCATCAATTCTTCTTCATTGCATCCTTGTTTGAGTGTATCTGAGGTATATGCATCAATACAATATGGACATTGGATCGCATGGGCAACGGCCAGTGCAATCAGTGATTTTTCCCTTTTAGTCAAAGCACCGTCCTTAAATACCGAATCGTAATATTCGAAAAACTTGTCACCTAGCTCTTTTTGAAAATCCGTGATCTTACCAAATTTTTTAAGATCTTCGCGGTTATAATAAGTTTCCTTCATTTTTATTTTTTTATTAATTTCTAATTCAAAGCGGTCTTGATAACCGTTGTAGGTGATTTAACAAAAATTGATTTGTACAGAATGGATAGGAAAGTGCTGTTCAATTTTATAAAGAACCCTTTTCAATAGTCGGTATTTTTTGCGAAGACTATTGAAAATGCGTTTACGAGCTCATCCTAAACAATAGTCAAAGAAGGCGGAGCCCTGAGTTGAAGTAGTGCGTTTGGGGTGATTGAAATAATTGGATTTTGGATTACTTCAATAAATTGGTTAACCAGGAACCTTTTGATTTGTTGAAATAGTGATTTTGTTTTGATGATATCTTCAAATGTATTAATGTCTTGTTTTGAATCAAGCAGGTAACAATTATTGAATTGTTTTGTAAGCTGGTCATATACCTTATTGCTTTTCCAGGAGATGCGAGAAAATTTTTCTTCAATATCAGATTCGTTGGAAATCCCAATCAGGTATACTCCACCACGGCGATCAGGACCGAGAATTGTCTTACCCATCTGTAATTGAGCAGCAATCGTTTTCCAGTCGAGATTGAGGTCGAGACAGTCATTTCCAACTGCGATTACCTGAAGAAATCCCTTTTCAAATACATGTTTAAAACCGTTAGCGAGTCTTTCAGCAAAGGTATTGCCAAATTGCAGGGATTCATCTACCAGAACTACGGGGAAAGGGGCGTTCTTAAGATTTTCTAAGGTATTTGAAAGTAATTGCTTCGAAATATGCGCATTTACATTCTGATCTTGTGTCCAACGCTTTGAATTGGATTCACGCCCGGCTGATCTTGAAAAGAGTAAAATGGCTATTTCTGTATTCCTGTTCATGCTACAACGAAGCTACCACAATTTGCTAGCTTTAGATTGTCTTATTAATGACGATTTGCAAATATACCAACTAAAGCAATATTTAGATATTTTTTCTAATAGAGCCTTGACTCAAACTTGAAAACCTCAGATTTCAACTCAATATGTCTATAATTAACAATCAGTAACTCATATATGTTCAATTATAAGAGAAAGGAGAATTTTAAACTAGGCTCTATTTGATAAATCGCTTTAATTGACCTAAAATTGCGATAAATCCATTGCTTTGAAAAAAATAGGAGTTGTACTTTTTATTCTGATTTTAGCTGTCACCGGAGCGTTTTTTTATTGGAAAAACTATCATAGCAAAAATGTAGATATCTGGCAAGTAGTTCCCTCCAGTGCCATCCTCGCTTATGAGAATAATAGTTTAATAGAAAACTGGAATAAAATTGTCGATAAGTCTATCTGGAAAACGCTTAAAAAAATGCCTTATTTCCATACCTGGGAAAATGGTTTGGCTGATGCTGATAGTGTTACTGGTAAGGATGGCACCTTGGACAAATTGTTCAGGAACAGGTCATTTATTATTTCTGTTCATATTACTTCGTCCCAGGATTTTGATTTTTTATTTAGCCTGGATGTCCATGATTCAGATGGGAAAGCAACGTTTGAAAAGCTAATCAGAAGTGTTTTAAACGATAATGGTATTCTCGCCAAATCCAGAACATACCAGGGACTGGAGCTGAAAGAACTCATTGATAAATCAAGTAAATCTACTTTTA
Source organism: Cytophagales bacterium (assembly GCA_024643455.1). Taxonomy (GTDB): domain Bacteria; phylum Bacteroidota; class Bacteroidia; order Cytophagales; family Cyclobacteriaceae; genus JAAUQL01. Next base: position 9 of record JAHEMV010000133.1, on the reverse strand, counting down.
CGTATTTTG
>JAHEMV010000132.1 GCA_024643455.1 Cytophagales bacterium | reverse complement strand
AATCCATTAAATTATTAGAAATTGTGCTTGATCCGGATAGTGTTACCGAAGTATTGAAAAACAAGGACCTGGATTCGTTGTTTCATCTATATCGAAGATATGACAAAAGTACCATTGTAATCTATGCAAATGAAGTTTCCTCAAAAACCAACTTATTTTTGGACATAATGCAGTATATCAATGATTTGGGAATAAAAGAGCATACCATATTGAAACCAGCATTGATCTCTCTGGAGAATAAAATAGTAATGGAATTAAATAGCGAATCAAAAAAATCGTTAGAATACCAATACAATAAGGAATCTGCTTTAACTTTGCAGGTCACTGAGGGTCTGTTCGAAAAGGGAGATAACGCTGTATTGGATTCATTGAATTGGGAAATTGGAATGCAGGAATTTACTGTGGGTAAAAGTCATTATCTTGTTGATATTGATAATATACTCGATCCTCAACCAAAAGCCTTGAAAGATGCAAAAGGGTCTGCAATTTCTGATTATCAGAACGACCTTGAAAAAATATGGCTCGAAGAGTTAAAAGAAAAAAATGAAATAGTAATTAATTATTCAACACTTGATAAAATCAAAAAAGCATATAGGAAAAAGCTTATTGCTGTTAACTAGTATTCTGGTCATCACATCTTGCGATTTTTTGCAATTCAAAAAAGGCTTAGCGGGTGAAGAATCTCCTGTTTCACAGCCATTAGCAAGCGTTGGAGATATCTATTTATATCCAAAGGATATTGAGGGCATTGTGCCTCCGGGGATTTCAAAAAGTGATAGTAGTGATTTGATAGAAAGGCATATCAAAAGTTGGATTAAAAAGCAACTATTGATTTCAGAAGCACAAAAGCAATTGACATTTGATGAAGCAGAGCTGGACCGAAGAGTGTTGGATTATCGGTATGCACTAATGATGCATGAATTTGAAAAATATAATATCTCCTTAAATATTAATACCAATATTTCTGAGGAGGAGATTGCTGAATATTATAAAAATAATATTGATAATTTCGAATTGAAGCAAAATATAATCAGGGGTTATTTTATTCAATTGAACAAGTCGGCACCAAAACTTGGCAGATTCAGATATTTACTCCGGTCTAGCAGGCCACAGGATATTGAAGAATTGAAATCATATGCATACAGTTATGGGACAAAAGTACATCTCGATGATTCCATTTGGGTCAATTTCGAAGATGTGATTAATAATACGCCTTTGATGGATATACCAAATAAAACAGATTTTGTAAGAAGAAATAGTGTATATGAGATCCCAGATGACAACTACATTTACTTTTTAAAAATCTCCCAGTATAAAATACAAAACGAAACCTCTCCATTGGAATTTGTTAGAGATGATATTCAAAAGATCATCCTCAACAAAAGAAAAGTTATTCTGGCTAAGAAGTTAGAAGAGGATATATATGAAAATGCAATAGAAAATGAAGATTTTAAAATATATAAACAAGAATAGAACATTTTTAGCTTCCATACTAATGATGTTTTTTGTGGGAAGATTAATGGCCCAAACCGAGGAATTGACCGTTATTGACAAGATAGTGTCTAAGGTTGATAATTACATTATTTTAAAATCTGAATTAGAACGGTCATTTATTCAGGTACAAGCTGGAGGAGACTACAATACCACCAAATGTGATATTCTAGAGGGTTTGATAATGAATAAAGTCATGGTAGCCAAAGCCGAAATTGATTCTGTTGTCGTAGAGGAAGACATGATTGATCGGCAATTGGACATGCGAATGCAAGGTGTGATCGGCCAGGCTGGCGGGGATCCAAAAAAACTGGAAGAAGCATTTGGCAAATCCATGGAAGAAATACGTGAAGATTTAAGGGAACAGGTAAAAGAGCAACTGTTGGTTGATCGTATGCAAACTACTATTACCGAGTCAATCACCGTAACCCCTTCTGAAGTAAAACGATTTTTTAAAAATATCCCTCAGGATAGTTTACCTTATTTTTCTACAGAGGTGGAAATAGGTCAGATTGTAAAAAAACCGAAGGTAAGTAAAGAGGAAAGAGACCGAATCGTAAATTTATTGTTAAAAATAAGAAGTGAAGCACTGGATGACGGAGTTGATTTTCAGGTATTAGCAGGTCGATATTCTGAAGGGCCAACTGGACCAAGAGGTGGAAATCTGGGCGATATAGAACGTGGACAAATGGTTCCCAAATTTGAATCTGCGGCCTTAAAACTGAAAAATAATGAAATTTCCATGCCAATTGAAACGGAATTTGGATTTCACATCATCCAGATGATTGATAGACGAGGAAATATATATAATGCCCGACACATACTGATCATTCCAAAATACAATGATACTGATTATAAAATTGCAGGTAATTTTTTAGATAGCATAAAAAACCTCATCCAAAATGATACACTGCAATTCAATAAGGCGGCAAAGGAATTTTCGGATGATAAAGAGACCTCTCCAAACGGTGGTTTTATTAGGGATCGTTCCGGAGCCAATCGTATTTCTGTAAGTGATCTGGATCCAGGCTTGTTTTTTACAATGGATACCATGCAAATTGGCTCCATTACCGATCCAATGAAATTTACTATGGCAGATGGAAAAGAGGCGATGCGCATCATTTATTATAAATCAAAATTACCTCCACATCAGGCTAGCCTGGATTTGGACTATCAGAAGATATATACGGCAGCTTTAACAGCTAAGAAAAACAAACAAATGAGTGATTGGTTCAAAGATGCCAGAGGAGAGGTTTTTATCGAAATTGACCCTGAATATAATAATTGCAACATTCTCCAATGACAAATGAAAGAATTTGATAACGAAGTGGAAGCTGTCGAAGCACTGAGGACAGCCTATGAGTCACTAAGAAAAGAGATTTCTAAAATAATTATAGGCCAGGATGAGGTAGTCAGACTGGTTATGACTTCAATTTTTTGCCAGGGTCACAGTTTGCTCGTAGGAGTACCGGGTTTGGCTAAGACACTTTTGATCAAGACGATCTCCAACGCGCTCAACTTGTCGTTTAATCGAATACAGTTTACTCCAGACCTGATGCCATCGGATATCATCGGTGCGGAGACGTTGGATAATGAACGCAATTTTAAATTTATCAAGGGTCCGGTATTTTCCAATATTATTTTAGCAGACGAAATTAACCGTACTCCTCCAAAGACACAATCGGCATTGCTCGAAGCTATGCAGGAATATGCTGTAACCATAGCCGGAGTTCATCATGAATTGGATCAACCGTTTTTTGTGTTAGCTACGCAAAACCCTATCGAACAGGAAGGAACTTATCCTTTGCCAGAAGCTCAACTCGATCGATTTATGTTTAATATATTTCTCGACTATCCGTCATACAATCAGGAAGTAGAAATTGTGAAAAGTACAACAAGTGCTCAAAAAAATGAGATCAGAAAAGTAATTTCCAAAGAAGAGATCGTTGAATTTCAGAAACTGGTGAAACTGGTCCCAGTAGCAGATAATGTAATTGAATATGCAGTAAAATTAGTTCAGAAGACTCGACCAAATACAGAAGCTGCAGCCGAAATAGCAAATAAATATCTTGAATGGGGAGCAGGGCCTCGAGGATCCCAATATTTGATTACAGGAGCAAAATTCACTGCCCTAATTAATGGTAAATATTCTCCAGATATCGAGGATGTCCAATCGATCGCAAAGCCAATATTGCGCCATAGAATCCTTCGAAATTTTAAAGCGGAAGCAGAAAACATTACAGTTGATTACATAATCGAACAATTATTGTAAATACCTAGTTGTTTCTGATAATAAGATAAATGCCATCAACATAGGTAGTATATTGCATCAGGTTTAGCGAAGCCGGGCCACCTGTTGGGTTTCCGTAAAAATTGAAAGAAGATTTACAACAGGGATGAGTCATAAATAATCCAGAATCATCAATAATGATCGGATCGCAGGTTGAATAAGGATCAAAAGTGCACGCTCGTTCAAATGCTCTGTAAATTCCATTTCCTTCATGGTAAACGATGAGCCCTTTAAACCCGGCATTCTCCCCGTTGATATACACATATCCTCCAATGTTCCTCAAATTTTGATATTGAATCAAGTTTAGATTGATATCCTGATTGACAAACGCATAAGGAATAATTTGATCAGGCTTTTCTTCATTGCATGAGAAAAAGGGTATAATTAGAAATAAAAGGATTATTGGTCTGAACATCATTTCATTAACGAAATGTTGGATTTACTATTACTAATTTACCGACTTGAATTGACGGAGAAAACGGATATCATTTTCTGTAAATAACCTGATGTCGTTGATTTGGTATTTTAACATGGTAATGCGCTCGATTCCCATACCAAAGGCAAATCCTGTGTAAATTTCCGGATCAATCTTGCAGTTCTCTAATACATTTGGGTCGACCATGCCACATCCCCCGATTTCTACCCAACCTGTATTTTTACATATTTTGCATCCTTTCTGTCCGCAAATAAAACATGAGATATCCAATTCTGCACTTGGCTCAGTAAATGGAAAATAGGAAGGTCTCAATCGAATTTTAGTATCTTTTCCAAAAAATTCTTTGGCAAAGTAAAGCATCGTTTGTTTGAGGTCTGCAAAACTTACGTTTTTATCAATGTAAAGTCCTTCGACCTGGTGAAAAATACAATGAGCCCGAACAGAAATAGCTTCATTTCGGAAAACACGCCCTGGAGATAAGGTGCGTATTGGAGGCCGTTGTTTTTCCATAACCCTAACCTGAACTGAGGAAGTATGCGTCCTCAATGCAATATCAGGATCTTTTTCTATAAAAAAAGTGTCTTGCATTTCACGTGCAGGATGATTTTCAGCAAAATTTAGAGCAGTGAAATTGTGCCAGTCATCTTCAATTTCAGGACCATAGGAAACATTAAAACCAATACGCTCAAAAATTTCCAATATTCTTTTCTTGGTAATTGACAATGGATGCAAACTTCCCAAGGTGTCTTGTATGGGAGGCAAAGTGAGATCAATGGGTGCAGAAGATTGATCATCGTTTGATTTTTCTAATGAAGCAATCAGTTCATTAAATTTATCCTGAGCCTGGTTTTTGAGATCATTAAGTAACAACCCCATTTCCTTTCTTTTTTCAGGAATTACACTTTTCAAATCGGCAAATAATTCCGTTATCACACTTTTACGACTAATAAATTTCAACCTGAATGATTCAAGCTCATCATTTTTATTAGCTTTAAAATTTAATATCTCTGATTTTAACGCTTCAACCTTCTGCTTCATAATACACTATAGTTAGATAATCATTCCTGCTCCAACGGTTTCATTGGTGTTTTCATCTACAAGTATGATGCTTCCAGTACCTCGATTTTTCTTATAACTATCATAAAAGAATGGCTTGGTAGTGCGGATGTGAATTCTCCCTATTTCATTCAAACCCAAACTCAAATCATCTTCAATTTTGTGCAAGGTGTTAATATCTACTTTATATCGAATATCCTTGACAATGCATTTAACATCCTGGGTAGTATGTCTAACCCCATATTTACCTCCTGGAATTATTTTTTTATAATTTAACCAACAAATCATTAATTCAATATCCTGACCGATCTCTGGTTGATTGTTCGGTTTTACAATCATATCACCACGACTTATATCTATTTCATCTTCCAAAGTCATGACAACATTCATCGGCGAGAAAGCCTCTTCCAGAGGTCCGTTCATGGTTTCAATAGATTTAATTTTTGTCGTAAACCCGGAAGGTAAGGCTAAAACTTCATCGCCAGCCTTGAATATTCCACCTTCAATTCTACCGGCATATCCACGAAAATCATGAAATTCATCCGATTGCGGTCGGATCACACGTTGAACTGGAAAACGGCAATCAACAAAATTGTAATCACTGGCTATGTGTACATTTTCCAATGTATATAAAAAGGTTGAACCCTTGTACCAGGACATATTGGTTGAAGGCTCAACTACATTATCACCTTTCAATGCACTAATTGGAATATATTGAATATCCTGAATCTCCAGTTTTGAACTAAAGTCATCAAAATCAGTTTTGATTTTATTAAAAACTTCTTCTTTATAATCAACTAAATCCATCTTATTTACACAGATGATCAGGTGTTTGATTTGTAGGAGTGAAGCTATAAAAGCATGTCTGCATGTTTGTTCAACTACACCATGACGGGCATCAACCAGTACAATTGCTAAGTTGGCGGTTGAAGCACCAGTAACCATATTTCTTGTATATTGAATATGTCCTGGTGTATCAGCTATGATAAATTTTCGTTTTGGAGTTGCAAAATACCGATAGGCCACATCAATGGTTATTCCTTGTTCACGCTCAGCACGCAAACCGTCTGTCAGCAATGCGAGGTTTACCTGGTGATCCCCCATTTTTTTGGATGCCTTTTCTACCGCATCCAATTGATCTTCAAAAATTGACTTGGTGTCATGAAGAAGTCTTCCAATTAAGGTACTCTTTCCATCATCGACAGATCCTGCTGTTGTAAACCTTAGCAGGTCCATATTTAAATATTCTTCTGTAGAGAACTCTTTATCTATATTATGCATCGTTGATTTTCGGTTTTAAAAATATCCTTCTTTTTTTCTATCCTCCATTGCGGCTTCCGATCGCTTATCGTCTGCCCGGGTTCCTCGCTCAGTTTCTCTTGCTGCGGCAACTTCCAGGATGATATCTTCTATTTTTGTAGCATTTGAAACAACTGCACCAGTACAGGTCATGTCTCCGATGGTACGGAATCTGACTTGTTTGTTTTCCACCTTCTCCCCATCGAGTAAGGTGATGAATGGGGAATTAGCAAGATATACACCGTCCCGTTTTACTACATCCCGCATGTGCGTATAATAAATATTTGGTATGGGAATATTTTCTGTTGCAATGTATTGCCATACATCCATCTCTGTCCAGTTGCTTAATGGAAAAATCCGGAATTGTTCTCCTATATGCTTTTTCCCATTGAACAAGTTCCAAAGTTCTGGTCTTTGGTTTTTTGGGTCCCACTGACCAAACTCATCACGATGCGAAAAAAATCGCTCTTTTGCTCTGGCTTTTTCTTCATCTCTTCTTCCTCCTCCAAATGCTGCATCGAATTTATGCTTTGCAACGGCATCAAGAAGTGTAATGGTTTGAAGTGTATTTCGACTGGGATTTGGCCCCTTTTCTTCAACTGCTTTTCCCTGATCAATTGATTCCTGAACGGAGGCAACGATGAGTTCCACACCCAATTCCTTTACCAGGTTGTCACGGAACTCTATGGTTTCTTCAAAATTATGTCCTGTATCTATGTGCATCAAAGGAAACGGAATTTTAGCAGGCCAAAAGGCTTTTTGTGCCAAACGTACCATGACAATGGAGTCTTTCCCTCCGGAAAATAATAAAACTGGTTTTTCAAATTGGGCAGCGACTTCCCGCATGATGAAAATAGCCTCATTTTCCAGCTGACTTAAATGTGAGAGATGATATTTATACATTATGAATTTTCTGGTTTTATTTTTTCAAGAATGTTTTCTACAAGTTGGTTATGGCAATATTCAAGAGAATATTTATCTGTTTCAATTACTAAATCTGAATTGACCGGCTCTTCAAAAGGTGAATCGATCCCGGTGAAATTCTTAATTTCACCTTGTCTGGCCTTTTTATAAAGTCCTTTTATATCTCTTGACTCACAAACCTCAATTGGGCAGCTAATAAACACTTCATAATATTTATCAATTCCAATTATTGTCTTAGCCATCGCTCTAACCTCATTTGTCGGACTAATCAACGAGCAAATTGTAATAACTCCACAATTTGCAAACAATTTTGATACTTCAGCGGCCCGTCGGATATTTTCCTTTCGGTCTCCTTCTGTAAAAGCCAGATTGTTGTTGATTCCACTTCTAAGATTATCTCCATCAAGTATCTGGGTGAGATAACCCAATTTGTGAAGTTCATTTTCCAAACCTCTGGCCATAGTGCTCTTACCTGAACCGGAAAGCCCCACGAGCCATATTACCAATGATCGCTGATTCAACAATTTTTCTTTGTCCTGTACCGATAAAAGCGTGTTAAAAATTGGGAAAATATTATCCACCAAAATGAAATTTTTGGCAAAAATAAGACTAATAGATGAATAATGTAATTAAAGTAGCTATTTTCGGTTCTTTGTTTTTTTATATATATTATTGATAGATGAATATAGACATCGAATTGCTAAAAAAAATTGCTGTTTCTGCAGGCAATGAAATAGAGAAAATTTACTTCGATAAAACCCTTTCTCAGGAAGTTGATTATAAGTCAGATAATTCTCCATTAACTTTAGCTGATACTACTAGCAATAGAGTAATCGTCAGCTCATTAAAAAAACATTATCCAGAAATTCCTATTTTATCTGAAGAAGGGAAAAGTATCAGTTTTAGTGAAAGAAAAAACTGGAAAACATTTTGGCTCGTTGATCCTTTGGATGGAACCAAGGAGTTTATTAAGCGAAATGGTGAATTTACAGTAAATATTGCCCTTATAGAAAATGGATTTCCAACTATGGGCATCATTTACGCTCCGATTCTAAAAAAACTATATATAGGTGACGGTCATACTAAAAGTGCTTTTTTGATTGACGAAACGGGTAAAGAAATCTCAATAAAAATTAATAACAAGTCAATCAAAAGAATTGCGGTAGGTAGCAGAACTCATTCTTCAGACGAAGAAGCAACTTTATTAAAAAAATACGCTATTTCAGAAACGATTTCTGTAGGAAGTTCACTGAAATTCTGTATGGTTGCTGAGGGTAAAGCAGATATTTATTACCGACATGGTCCCACCATGGAATGGGATACAGCAGCAGGACAGGCAATTGTAGAAGCTGCCGGAGGAACTGTTACAAATATGGAAAATGGCAAACGTTTTAATTACAATAGAGAAAACTTGTTAAACGGTAGTTTTTTAGTTTTGGGATTTTAGTCCTTTTTAGTTTTCTTCAATGAGAAAAATCCATTGTATTGAAAACCAAGAAGCACTCCGACATTATGGTACATCTCCCCAAAATCATATGCTACAGATGATGTAAAACTTGCTCCCTTATTGCTAAAAGGAGTATAATTCAATTCAAAAAAAGTATACGCTTGTTTAAGCCCATCTTTGAAGTAATAGGAGTTGTAATATTCAGGATCCTCGATTGATCCCCAGTTATATCGACCTTTATTTGCACCAGCATATGACCCGTAGTTCTGCGAATAGGTAAGTTTAGTCCTATAAGTGAACTTAGTAGAAATATTACCTTCAACAGCCAAATGATGGGCAACAATTCTATTAGATATAAAAAAATAATCGTATTGACCGTTGAAGTCATCTTTAAAATTTTGGATGTCGCTTTTTGACAAGATAAGAGATGGTCCAAGGGCATAATTATGATATGACTGTCCTTTTGGATATAAATAATTATTATAGTAATCGTCTCTGCCATTGTATTTATACCCATAATTCAAATTGTCTTCGCAATATTTTTTCAGCTCATGATTCGTAAAGCCAACGGTTACGGTATCGAATTGCTCCAACATGAAAGCATCCGGGTTCTCTACTTTTAATAAATCAACAATTTCTCCATCAATAACAGCATCCGGAACTCCGTGTCCACCTTGAAAAGTAGTATTAATATATTCATAGTTAATTGAAGATATCAAACCCTTTTTATTGAAATCAACCAATATTCCAAAAAGCTTATCTCCATTTTTAAATAATTGCATTCCTCCATCATCGGCAAACGGTATTTGGTAATATACCTGGAAAAGAGCTTCTTTTATTTTCCAGTTTAGTCCAAAATCATATGTGCCAAAGTGTGCACCTGCTACATTTGTTTCTTCTCCTCCACCAACTTTACTTGATCCCATACCAAAGAAGGTAGCCCAAAAATCTACAGGGATAGCAACTCCATTTGCCGTGGTCCCACCAAAAAGCGCGCTGTGATTTAATCCTGCATGGACGTTAACTGGTAAAGATTTACTTCGGAGATAAAAAAACTTTTCATGATACCATGGCTTATCTGTTCCATTAAAATCACTCCGGTCATCGTTTAAAATCCCCAGGTTTATAGCTCCTTTAAATTCCACATATTTTTCAATGAATGGGACAGAAGTGTATTCATAAAACCCAATACCTATTCTTGGTGGTGGCCTTGAATTATTACTTACAAATAACGAACCCGAACTTAAATCTTCGCTATATTGACCAATAACATATGCTTCTTTCCCAATTTTTAATTGCAATGAACCATAGTGCAGATTGAAATAAAGTAGTTGGAAGTAGCTGGTGGAAATTTCTGACCTAAGATTAAATTCAACTTCGGTCTCCATTATAAATTTTTTATTAAAATTATATTTATACGCCAAACCAAATAACCCAACAAATTCTGATTGTTTAGCTCTTTCAAAAATCCCATGACGGTTTGAGACCTGCCAATGTGGTTGAAAGGATTGATTTGATGATAAGAAATAAAGATTAGTATGATACGAAATTGAATCGTTTTGGGCATGGATAGAATGGCCTCCCAAATTTAAAAACAAAATAAAAAATAAATATACGCTCCTAATCATTCCTTCCCTGTTGATGGCGCAAAATAGTTAAATTTTAACTGGATAGGTTGAATAGGCAAACAGAACGTTCATTATTATCCCTTGAATGTGCTCAATACGCGTTTTCGTCGCCTTTGAACATAACTAGAATGGTTGCAACGATAATCTTAAAATCAAATAATATAGACCAGTTTTCAACATAAAATCGATCAAGTTTGACTCTGTTTTTAAGTTTATAGAAAGTGTTTGTTTCACCTCTAAAACCTTTGGTTTGCGCTAAGCCTGTTATGCCAGGTTTAACATAGTGCCGCAGCATGAATTTATCAACTTGCTTCGAGAACTCTTCTGTATGTTTCAACATATGCGGTCTGGGACCAACAACAGACATTTCACCTTTAAGCACGTTGAAAAATTGAGGAACTTCATCAAAATTTGATTTCCTTAAAAAGGATCCAATTTTAGTAATCCTTGAATCCGTTTTTGTAGCCTGGACTTTATCTG
>JAHEMV010000613.1 GCA_024643455.1 Cytophagales bacterium | reverse complement strand
ATTCTCCCTACTCCTTCTTCTTGCTTTTTTTAGCAGGAGTTGATTTTTTAACTGCTTTAGGAGCTTCTTTTTCTTCTGCCTTTTCAACCGCTTTCTTGGTTTTTTTAGGCTCTTCCTCTTTCTTCTCTTCCAGTACTTCCGGCGCTATTTTGTAGAGAATGCCGTACCATGTGACCAGCTTTTTCATGTCTGAAACATATACTCGTTCCTTATCATAATCCGGTGCGATATGACCCAAAAAGGCCTTTAATTCCTCGGGATCAGCTTTGCCGTCGACGCCTGGATCTTCACCAAATTCTTTTAGGATCTTAGTAAAAATTTCCTGTAATGGAATGGTCTTATCGTAGTCTGTTGTATAAATGGAGATTTCATTTAGAAGTGAAACCCGGTGGTTTGGACCTGTGACAATTTTAGTCTGTTGACCATCCAGACTTTCCAGTACGAGACCTGCACGGGCTTGTTTTAGTACTTTAAATAATCCCGGTTTGCCTGAGACGGCTGCGATGTCTTTTAATTCCATTGTTAAAAATTTAGTGGGCAAATTTAAGGTATTTAACTGCGAATATGAAAAAGATTAAGCGTTGAAATTGGAAATAATTTCTTCCGCAAACGATAATATCTGTTCCTTCCCTGTTTGATCTATGGCAGAACTTTCAAAGATCAAGGGCATTTCTTCCCAGCTATTTTTGATCTGCCTGATGTGTTTTGCTTTGATGGATTGAAATTTATTTTTGGATTGTTTATCTGTTTTGGTAAAAACCAATGCAAAAGGTATTTCATTTTTTCCTAGCCATTCGATGAAATCATAATCAATCAATTGTGGCTCCAGCCTGGAATCGATCAGCACAAACAGACAAGCCAGGTTTTCTCTTTTCAACAAATATTCTTCGATCATGATGCCCCAATCTTCTTTTTTTTGTTTGCTCACCTTTGACCAACCGTATCCGGGTAAATCCACCAGATACCAACTATCATTAATCTCAAAATGATTGATCAGCTGGGTTTTCCCTGGTTTTGAAGAAATCTTGGCCAGTCCTTTCCTGTCTGTGAGCATATTGATCAAGGAGGACTTGCCCACATTGGAACGGCCAATAAAAGCGAACTCAGGTTTGTTCGGAGTAGGGCATTTTGTGACTTCTGAGCTGCTTGTTACAAACTGTGATTTCTTGATTTCCATATAAAATCGTGGTTTTTAGCCAATTTCAATTGCAAATAAATAGGTTTTATTAATCAATAAGGTAAATTATTACATCATTTTATGTCTGTTTAACTTTTAAAACCAAAGATATACATTATGGAAATTGAATATAAATGTTGAATTTCAGACCTAAACCTATATTATTTAGGTTACTGTATATAATGCAAAGAGTATAAATGGTTGTTTAACAACATTTTGTATATCTATGATTAAAGCAATAGACTAAATATATTACAATCATTTGTTATTCCTGAAAATCAATTTTAAATTCACCCTTCAAATTAGGTTATTTGAATTTGGATACTACAACTAACTTTTACGTATGCGGATTTACCGTAAATTATTTATTATAGCACTTTTTTCGACCATTTTTATCAGGGCCTATGGGCAGGACGAAAATAAAGAAGCAGCACAACAGCTTGTAGAAATAGCCAATGATGCGTATTTCAATCTTCGGGTAATATTGATTGCGAATGAGCAGTATGTTCAGGCTGCGGAGTTGGATCCCGAAAATCTTGACGCGAATTACATGGCTGGTAAAACCGATTTGGAAACCAACGCAAAAGCAGCAGCTTCCAAGTATTTATTGCGTGTTTATTCCATTGATCCAAATTACAAATTCAATTTGCTTTATTTGATCGGATTAAGTTTTCAATATGGATCTGAATTTGAAAAAGCTATTGATTATTATAACCAGTATCTGCAGCGGTTACAGGGCAATACCCGAAAAAGTGGAGAAGATTTTACGACACTACAAGTTGTCCAAAGAAGAATTTTTGAATGCCAGAACGGCATCGAATATGTTAATTCCCCTCGGGATTATATAATTGAAAACCTTGGCCCGACCATTAACTCGGAGTGGGATGATTTTGCTCCTGTGGTCAATGCTGATGAGACCTTTATGGCATTTACTACCAGAAGACCAGATGGCAATACCAATGCGGACGTTTTTGATGATAACTTGTATTATGAAGACGTATTCTATTCAGAAAAAGTGAATGGAAAGTGGGACTATGCAAAAAATATTGGCCCACCAGTAAACATTATGTACCATTCTTCTAACCTGGCGATCAGTGCAGATGGTAAAGAGCTATATCTGTATAAAAGTCAAAATGGTGGTGATATATTCTTATCGAAAAAAAATCCAAATGGCACCTGGAGTGAGCCGGCGCCACTAAACTCCAACATCAATAGTACGTTTTCAGAGAATTCTGTTTCCATCTCACCGGATGGGAATACCTTATATTTTTCCAGTGACCGGCCTATATCGGCTGATAAAACCGATTTGGATATTTATTATTCTAAAAAAGATAAGAAGGGAGAGTGGGGCGTTGCCAAAAATTTAGGTTCGGTAATAAATACTCCATTTGATGAAGACGGGCCATTTATCGATTATAATGGAAAAACATTATATTTTTCGAGTAAAGGACATAAAGGCATGGGCGGATATGATATTTATAAATCCGAATATGATGAAGCTACTGATTCCTGGTCAGCGCCGGTCAATTTGGGCTACCCCATGAATTCACCAGATAATGACGTGTATTTTGTTAGTACACGTGACGGAAAAAGAGGATATTATGCTTCGGCGAAAGCGGATGGCCTGGGCTTTACCGATATTTATCACATCCGATTAGCCGACCTTGAAGCTCCTCCTAAAAAGTTAGAGGCAAAAAAGGTGGAAGAGCCTGAACCTGAAAAACCAATAATAAAAGAACCTGTCGTCGAAGAAAGTCCCAAACCGGTAATTTTGGTTTTGAAAGCAGTGGATAGTCAGT
>JAHEMV010000131.1 GCA_024643455.1 Cytophagales bacterium | reverse complement strand
CCATCCATATCAGACATCTTATCTTTGACAGAACCAATAAGGTTGGAAATCTGGTCTGGATGGGTAGCCATCCCTGCGGCTTTTCTTAACGCATTCTGGAAGATCTTACTTCTTAAATAATCGGCCATAAAAGTACTATTTAGAATATATCTCTGATCTCAGCTTTTACTTCAGAAAGTGTCAAAGCAACAGGATCGGTTTCCCTTTTCTCCATTTCATTAAAAATCAACTTGGCCAATTCCACACTTTTGGCATTGACTTCCAATTTTTCTGCATTTGTATTTATCAACGCGATTACATCCTCAACAGTATTTTTAATCAAATTCCATGATTTATCACTCATGTAAATCTGCTGAGACAAATTATGGTTAAATTCCTCCCTGATCTCTGAAATCATTAGGTGTTGCAATTCTTTTGCAGTCATATTGGTTGCATTCAACCTTAGGACAAGGTTACCTGGAGATAGTCGCTCCAAAAACAGACTCATCCGCTCAAAAGCCTGAAGCCGGTTTGGAAGTGCTATTTTACTGCTGGCAATTTTATAGTCCAAATTGGCCTTGACAACCTCCTTGGCCATAATGGATTTCATTGTAAGATACATCGCATATAATACCAAAGCAGCTGGTAATATTATTTTTCCAAAATCTAAAATTACTTCCATTGATTGCACGTAAAAGTTAAAACCTGATAATAATCAAATTTAATTATTTTTGCCAGATCGCTGATGTTTAAACAAAGAATACTAGATCAAAAGTGAAAAAAAAGCTCCCTATCGTTATAACGGAAATTGCGTTTAACAAAATCATGGAGATTAAGGCGTCAAAACAAATTGCCGACTCCTATTGCCTCAGGTTGGGTGTGAAATCTGCAGGGTGTGGTATAGCGTCTTACGTCATTGGTTTTGATACTGCCAATGAAAAGGATGAACTTTTTGAGATAAACGGATTGAACATTATCATAGAGAAAATACAATTAATGTATCTCGCAGGTAAGTCTGTTGATTATTGTAATTCAAATGGAGAAGTAGGTTTTATCTTCAGAGAGCCAAGCTAATCATTGCGATCCCTTGACAGTGTCACAATTGCTCTTTTACAAATACCTCCGATTGGTGGATTGAATTTTGAAATGGATATCTCGATAAATGTAATTAATGGAAAATTGAAAAATACTGAATTCATAATTCTTCCTCCAATGTTTTCCAATAACCGTGAAGGTTTACTCATTTCCTCTCGTATGATCCGGTACAGCTCTTCATAATCAATGGTTTCTGAAAGTTTATCATCCATCCCAGCCTTTTCCAATGAAGTCTCTATAGTGATATCGACGCCATACTTATTGCCAATTTTTTGTTCCTCGTCATAGTAGCCATGAAAAGCGAAAAACTCCAGGCCATCTAAGGTTATTTTTCCCATAGTTTACTCCAGCAGGTCAAAAAATGATTTTTCGCTGTTTTCGACTTTATCGTGTGATTCTTTCCTTTTCTTATTCGAAGCCTTTGCTTCTAACTCATCCATTTCTATGGTCTTCTCCAGCTCTTCGCTACTGAATTTAAAATTCTTCAGATCATAATTTTCTGCAAATTGACGAGCTTCCTTGATGTACTTATCAATATCCAGTTTATCTTTTTGCTTGTTGAATTTTTGTACCCTTTCGAGTGTGGATGATGACAAATTAGTCAGATCTGCGATCAGGTTTTCTTTAAGGCTAAGCGCAGCATTGAAGTTGTGCTCCAGTGATTTTATTTCTCCCAGCATGTTGCTAATGATCTCTCTGGCATGCTTCTCCGTATTTTCAATAATCATTTTCGACTTAGCTTTGGCTTCCCTCAGGATGTTTTCGGACTTCATTTGCGTTTCTTTCAATTGAAGTTCTGCTGCTTTATTGGCTTGCTCAATCATATTTGCGCCAGTGTCTTCAGCCGTTTTTAGTGTTTTATAGAGCGAGTTTTCAACTTCTCGCAATTTGGTAATTTCCTTTTCAGACGATTCAAGCTTTATGGTAAATTCTTTTTTTTCATCCATCAATTTTTCCCATTCTGAACTAAGTATCTGAAGGAAGGCATTCACTTCATCCTTGTCGTAACCGCGGAAAACTTTCTCAAAAGCCTTTTGTCGTATTTCTAGTGGCGTGATTTTCATTATGGCCTGGTTTCTTCGAATTCTCAAACAACGTATTCCAATATATATTAAAATACAAAAATCTCCTTAAAATTGTGCAAATATTACTAAATAAAGCTCAAATCCCAAATTGATATTTTTTTATCATCACTACAGGAGAGCACCTGATTATTGTAATCAGTCCATAAAACCTTGTTCACAGAAGTGGCATGTCCGGCGTGCCTTGATTTATCGATCACCTTCAATAATTTAAACGTATTTAATTCCCATACCTTTATGGACTTATCCATACTTCCTGTTACGAAATACTTGCAATCGGGGCTGAAGCTAATTGAATTTATAGCAAACATATGTGCTGCGACCGACTGTTCCAGGATATAATGATCGATCGAATTCCAACTTTTGATTTGAGCGTCCCTGCTGACACTTATCAAATGGTTATTTAATGGATTGTAAGTAACTGAAAATACAGATAGTTTATGTGCCTGTATACTGTATTTTTGCTTATACCCATCAAGATCGAGTATTCTAATGGTATTATCGCTCATCCCTAACGCCAATTCCCCTAACTGCTTATTGATTGCTATAGATCGAATACTTTTATCAGCAAGTTTTATTTTATTGATAAAGGTTAATGTAGGCAAATCGACGATATACAATGTCCCGTCACCTGATCCAATAAATATCAAATTTCCAATGCTTTGGATATCAAAAATCTGGGAATCAGAAATCTTTAATGTCCCAATTTCTTTTTTTTCATCCACGTCAATGATGTGAATTCCTTCAAAATTCTGACCAACAATCAATTTATTTTCCTGCGATCTGTAATGAATGGAGTAAACTGAATTTTTCATTTTTGCAATCAAATTGCCCTTTTCAGGGTCGTTTAGATCCCATTCTACAACCATACCATCACCTCCAGCTGAATAAACGATTTTGGCTTCTTTTCCAGGCTCTAAATCATAAACTCCATCCTGATGCCCATCCAAACTAAAAAGCTTCTGTACATTTATACTCATAAAATTTTTTGTAAAATTTCTTTATTCATACTTTTATGACCACAATGTAAACCTGATTGTGGTACATCAATGCCAATAACAAAAATAGAGAAAATCAACAGCAATTCTTTTTGGTGCATGTGGGAAATTACCGAAACTGCGGAACAACTTCTCAATAAAGTGATACTGAGCAAATATGGTCTACAAGAATTGGAGGAGATAAGCCATCCTATAAAAAAGAGAGAGCGATTAGCCTCAAGAGCTTGTATTCAAGAGCTTGTTAAATTAATGGGCAAAGAATATAAGGGCATATTCAAGGACGATCATGATAAGCCTCATCTAATAGACCTGAATTACCACATTTCTATATCGCACAGTTTTCCCTACGCAGTTGCCATTCTTCATAAAAAACTTCCTGTAGGTATTGATATCGAAAAAACTTCTGAAAAACTCGGTCGTATTGCACATCGTTTTTTGAATGATATGGAATTTATGGATTGTGATGGCGATCTGAAAAAGCTTTGTATATATTGGTCGGGGAAGGAAGCTATTTATAAACTCAATGGAAAAAATGGATTAAATTTTAAGAATGATATCCGTATTGCTCCATTTACGCTACACAAACGTGATGTAATCCGCTCAGAATTTTCTGTAGAACATAATAAAGCGCGTGTTGCACTTAATTACTGGGAAATAAACGGACATATGGTCTGCTATTGCTTCTAGCTGTCAAGATTGAGGTTATAATCATTGTCAATTGCCTGGAGCAATTGTTTGACTTCATCTGACTTATAATGATCCCCTAATTTTTCAAATGAGATTACCAAATTACGTAGTATTCTTTTTATTATATCTTCATTGTTGCAGGGCTCAAAAAATACATCTGAAGGATTTAGATGCAATTGCTGCACGTAATTCTCGATATCAGATTTTGAAAAAATCAATCCTTTGTTAAAAGCATTGATATAAAATTGAGTACTGGTTGTTTTGTAAGTACAGATAAAAAGATTTGGCAGATTGACACCATAAATAGGCAACTCAAGCCTTTGAGCAATCAGGATATACAAAATACAAAGGGAAATTGGATTGCCTCGCCTGGTCTCAAGAACCACATTAATCATAGAGTTACCTGGAGAGTGAAAATTTTTGGTATTGGCTTTAAATCTTAACTTTTCAAAAATGGCGGTATTAATTATTTTGATCTGATCAAATGGATGAAGATCTTTTTTAAAGTCAAGCCAAACTTCGTAATACAATTGCTCAATTTCTTTTTTTAGAAAACTTAACTCCAGATCAGGATATTGATAGGTAGCTATAATCCAGACTCCTTCAAGTAGATCCTTTTCTTCACTATCTGCCCAATTCTTCAGCTTCAATTTCAAAAAATCAAATTGAAGGGTATGAATTAAATCTTCTATTTTGCGTTGAACGGTTGGATTAAAACTACGCTCCCATTCTTTCTCCAAAAAAGGAATTACATCGCTTCCTATTGAAATAATTTTGTCTTCAACGTGTTTAATTACCTCAAAGTCTTCATCTTCCAACAAGGAAACCAATGCTCTTAATTCCGTTGTATTGAGTTCTTTTTCCAAAATAAATGATCAATATTCATTGATGAGTAAACCCCATCATTTTTCTAAGACTAAAAAAATAGAAAATCTGAATTTAAAATTAAGAAAATCTATTCGTTTTCTTTTTTACTTTTCTTTTCAGATTTATCTTTTTTCCCAAACACAGAGACCTGAACATATCGTCCGGGATTAGCCTGCAAATCTACAAATAACCTGTCTAGATCCCGGGCAGTGTTGCTCAAATACACATAAAGCGAATCATTAGTCATCAATTTACCCATAGTTCCCTCACCCTCTTTCAGGCGAGCCAGGTTGGTATTCAAATTATCCAACATCAGCTGCGTTTTATCAAGCGTCTGGGCCAATTCCAGAGTTTTTAACGAATCCGTCAACTCGCCAATATTTGTAAAAACCGGTTTAATCGAAACGAGCAATTCAGATAATTCAGTTGAATTTTTATTAAGATTATCCAATAAGACAAATAGCTTATTTTCCATTACAGGTAAATTATTACTCAGGTTACCAGTCATTTTTTCGATGTGATCGAGGGTGCTATTGATTTTTTCACTATTCCCCTGAAAACTTTCCAAAATGGAATTTATCCTGCTGATGGTAGTTCCAATATTATCTGCTACTGGGCCAGCATTCTTTTGCAAAATCTCTGCAAGTCCTTCATCCATTGATGATTTTAAGGTATCCCCATCTATATGAATACCGTTAGTGGTTTCAGCCAATATCAGCTCTATAGCTTTGCTGCCAAGAAAATCCGTATTGATAAGCAATGCAACGGTTCCCTTTCCCAATTGAATATCACTATTGATACCCAATTCAACCAACACCAAATTACCCTTATTTTGTAATATATCTATGTCGCCAACCCGTCCTACACTCAATCCATTGATGATCACAGGATTTGATACTGTCAATCCGTCAATATTATTATAAAGCGCATAGTAGGTATCGGTTCTTTGAAATAAATCTACTCCTTTAAGATAATTGAAACCGAAATAAAGTATAGTGATCGATGTTACCGCAAGCAAACCGACCTTAAATTCCTTAGAAATTTTCACGTATAGTTTTTTTAGTTGATCGTAGATTCAATTTCATTTTTATAATCTCTAAAAGCACGGAAAAGGCCTGATGCTATCAAAGTTTGACCATATGAATCGCTAAGGTACTTTTCTTCATTATTGTTACTCAAATATCCTGTCTCTACGAGTACACTTGGCATAGAAGTCCGGTAAAGAACCCAAAAACCTGCCTGTCTTACCCCCCTGCTTTTTCTCCTTACGCGTTCTTCAAATTGATTTTCAATTTTTTCAGCCAGCCGTAAGCTATTCTCCAAATATGCACTTTGGTATAATGAAAACAAAATATATGACTCAGGAGAGTTTGGATCAAATCCTTCATAAACCTCATCGCTTCCTTCCTCCATGAGGATTACGGCATTCTCTCTTTTTGCCACATCAAAATTAGCATCGGATGTATGCATACCCATAATATAGGTTTCGGTTCCAAAAATACCTTGTTTTTTTGTATCTGGTGTTTCTTTTGGCAGGCTATTGCAATGAATGGAAATAAACAGGTCGGCACCATTTTTGTTAGCCATTTGTGCGCGTTCTTCAAGCTCGATAAAGTTGTCCGTTGACCTGGTATAAATTACCTTTACATCTTTTAAATTCTGTTGGATGGTTTTGCCGAACTCTAGCGCGATTTTGAGGGCGATATCTTTTTCTTTGGATGACGCACCTAAGGTTCCGGAATCTTTACCGCCATGACCTGCATCAATTACAACAGTATTTATTCTCAAATCGCGCTTATCGATTGTGGTGAAAGCGCTGATGATGAATAGCAAGGTGAGACTAATGGTAAAAACAATATTTTTCACAATTTTGCGATTGTTTTTAAATGAACGTTTATCATTGCGTAAAATTGGGATTTTTTCTTCAAAACTGAAAAACAGAGTGTTAAAATTAAAACACCTATTTATAATACTTACTTTGATTTCCGTTGTCGGCTTGAATATAGGGTATGCCCAGGATGAAAATAGTCCCCCTAATCAGCTTGATAACGCAATATCTAGTCTTGCTTTAGATTCTTTGACCAATTCAGATAGCTTATCTGTAATGGTCGATTCGCTTAAGCAACAAGAAATAGGAGACATCGAAACAACAATTAAATACACCGCAAAGGATTCCATACTGATGAATGTTGCTGAACAAATTGTAAATCTATACGGTGATGCTAAAATTATTTATGGCGAAATTGAACTTTCTGCAGCTCAGATTGAAATCAACTATGCAACACATATCATAAAAGCAGTTGGTATAACCGATTCTTTAGGAAATAAGATTGGCAAGCCGGTTTTTAAAGAAGGTGATCAGACTTACGAAACGGATGATATGAAATATAATTTTGAATCCGGAAAGGCCATTATTGACGGTGTTGTAACCGAACAAGGGGAAGCGGTGATGCATGGTGAAAAAGTGTTTAAAAACCAGCGGGATGAGCTTTACATATCTCACGCCAAATATTCAACCTGCAATTTGGCCGAGCCTCATTTTCATATAGAAACATCAAAACTCAAAGTAATTCCTGGTAAAAAGGTAATAACAGGACCTTTTATTGTAAAAGTGAAGGATATCCCTATACCCGTTGGCCTGCCTTTTGGAATTTTGCCTGTGCCAAAGAAAAAATTATCTGGCATATTACCGCCATCCTATGGTGAAGAAAAGCGTCGTGGTTTTTTCTTGAAAAATGGAGGCTATTATTTTGCTATAAGTGATTATATCGATCTCAATCTTACCGGAGACATCTATTCCAAAGGGAGCTGGGGATTAAATGCTGCATCAAGTTATACCAAGCGATATGCTTATGGTGGTCAGTTCAGTGCCAAATACAATAACCAACAAGGGCTTAATGAGGGAGACTCCTCTGTGACCAATGACTTTTGGATTAACTGGAGTCATCAACCGCAATCGAAAGGTTCGGCCAGTAGATTTTCAGCCTCAGTAAGTGCAGGTACATCGACATACAATCAAAACAATCCAACAGCTGACTTGAGAAATACACTAAATCAGGATTTTAATTCAAGTGTTTCGTATTCCACAACTTTTAAGCGAACACCCTTTAGTATGAATGCAAGTAGTCGTTTGCAACAAAATATCAACACTGGACTTTTCAACCTTTTACTTCCTGAACTAGCGTTGAATATGACCAGAATTTATCCATTTAAGTTTGGCGCTACCACAGCAAAAAACTGGGTCCAAAAGATTAGCTTTTCATGGAATATGAACAGTACCAATAGAGCTTCAAACAATAAAATTGGGTCGCCAGGTTTCCCGGTAATAGGGTACAATCCGGAATACGACACCATTGTACCTTTGAGCGATATGGGCCTGAGTGGTCTTTGGGCCAGGGCACAAAATGGAATTCGGCACCAAATCCCAATATCAACTTCTATGAATATTCTTAAATTTATCACCTTTAGCCCGAGCTTTAGCTATTCTGAATTATGGTATTTAAAAGAATTAAATTACCAGTGGATTCCTGAAGTTGCAGCTGTTAAAGTGGATACGCTTAATACTTTTTCAAGAGCATATCAATATAGTGCGTCAGGATCGTTTAACACCCGAGTGTATGGCACATTGAACTTTAAAGGTGAAAAAATACAGGCAATACGGCACGTTATGATACCTTCCGTTTCCATGGGATTCAGCCCTGATTTTTCATCGGAAAAGTATGGGTATTATCAACAAGTTCAGATCGACACTTTAGGTCATACAAAACGACTCTCTAAATACCAGGGATTTGTGTATGGCACACCTTCGGCTGGCCGTAGTGCTACTGCTTCCTTTTCACTTTCAAACAACCTGGAGATGAAAGTGAAAACGAAAAAAGACACAACAGATAAAGCCCGTAAAGTGGTGATTCTGGATAACATGTCGTTTAATACCAGTTACAATTTCCTTGCAGATTCCTTTCAACTTGCACCTATCCGAATAGCAGCCAGAACTAAACTTTTCAATAAAAAACTGGATGTCAGTCTAAGCTCTACAATGGATCCATATATTTATCAACTTGACAGTTTCTATTACTCGAATAATGGTGATAAAAAAGTTGCGCAGCGAAAAAGAAACATCTATGCCTGGGATGTCGGGAAGGGATTCGGTCAATTTACTCAAGCTTCCCTGGCTTTGGGAATGAGTTTAAACCCAAAGGCCAGGGAGAAAGCCAATCAACAGGAAGAAGCATTGGGGCCGCTATCAGCCGAGGAGGAAATGCAACTTCAATACATCAAAAACAATCCTGAACTTTATGTGGATTTTAACATACCATGGAATTTTCGTTTCAATTACAATATTACGTATCAAAAGAGAGGGTATAGTGAGGCGGACATAATTCAGGCTTTGACCTTTGGTGGAAGCATTACCTTGACAGAAAAATGGAATATGCAATTTAACTCTGGTTTTGATTTTGAAAGAAAGAAGTTTACCCAGACAACTTTTAATGTTTCAAGGGACCTGCATTGCTGGCAGATGAATTTTTCTTACACTCCTTTTGGCCGGTATCAATCCTATTATCTGACTATCAACGCAAAATCTTCTTTGCTGCAAGACTTAAAGGTAAATAAACAACGAAGCTGGTTTGACAACTAAAATGGCCCATTTTCTATAGCCCGACAGAATCAACTGTTAAAAATTAAAGTTAATTCATATATTTGCTTGCGAAAATTTTCATATTTCTTCTATGGAATATATTTATTATTTATTTTCAGCCTTGAAATTTTAAACCATTGAAAAATACAATTTTTTCTTTCAGACTCATCAAGTTTTTCGGGTTGATCCTTTTATGCATTTCATTGCTTGCCATAAATGATGCCCAGGCTCAGCGGAAAAGCAAGGCATATTTGAAAAAGAAAAATAAAAAAATTGGATCCTATAAAGGTGGATCCATACATTTTGATAAGGGTAAACGATACCTGAGCCTCGGATTTAGTGCTGATGCTTTAAATTATTTTGGTGATGTCACGCCAAAGTCTGGTATTGCCAGTACTGACATTTCCTTAACCAGACCGGCATTTTCGATTTATGGAACGTATCGGTACAGTCCTAATTTATCATTTCGAGGGAGTTTGAGTTGGGGTAGACTTGCCGGAGATGATTTTGAATCGGCTAGTACTACCGATGAAGTAGACAAATTCAGATATATCAGAAATCTTTCATTTAGAAATGATATTAAGGAATTAGCCGCAGTGGCAATTTGGGATATTTTCCCTAACCACGGCACTTTCCTGAACAGGGTCAATTTTACACCTTATGTTTTTGGAGGGATAGCTGTTTTTCACCACAATCCTAAAGCGAAGGCTCCGGATTTCGACATATGGGGAACGCCTCTACCGGAAGCCGGAACATGGGTTGCACTCAGGGAATTGGGAACTGAAGGCCAGTTAAGTGAGCATTATAATGTAAAACAATATAGCGTTATCCAGCCTTCAATACCCTTTGGAGTTGGAATACGGGCAAAATTACAAAAGCGTCTTGATTTTGAATTTGAAATAGGTTACCGATATCTGTTTACAGACTATATTGACGATGTCAGTGGCATGTATGTAGATAAGGGTGCATTGAACGGTGAACTGGCAAAGGCGATGTCTGACCGGTCACGAGAAGTAAATGCTGTTAATACTGGAAAGGCAAGAGATTTTGAATATACTATTGAACCCAATACGACATTAGTTACTTTGGATCCTTCGCCCTATGACGGTGTAAGTTATACAGTTTATGGTGGATTTGGGCAGGAACAAGAAACTGCTAACCGGGGATTTTCTAAGGATAAAGATATTTATATTGTTACAAGTTTTAAAATAGCATATATAATATCGGGCAGCTTCAAAAGAGCTAAATTCCGATAAATTCGTATTTATACCTAAACCACAATTCATGAAAAACCTTAAGCAATTGCGTGGAAAATTCTCAATATCCATGTTGTCAATTACCATTTTGCTCATTTTTTCATCCTTTTCTGAATCTTCTCCTAGTGATCCAAAAGAAACACAACAAATCAACCAATCAATTCCATATTTAGAAGATGGGATGTATCTAATTGTAGGGGCATTTCAAATTGGTGAAAACGCTGTAAAATTTGCCAAAACTGTAAAAATAAAAGGAAAAGCACCCTCTATTGGAAGGTATAAGGAAAACAGCCTGTATTATGTTTATGCTTATAAAACATTAGATGACCTGGAGTTTGCCAGAGAAAAACGAACCGAATTGAGGAAGAATGGCCAGTTTTATGATGCCTGGATTTTATATGTTGGAATTAAACTGGAAGACCTTTTGCAAAAAGAAGAGGAAACGCCAGATATTATTGCCATCAATCAACCAAAAGAAATAAAAACTGAGACAGTTAAAAATACTGAAAAAGAAAATTTTATACCTCCTCCTCCAGTAC